>CAXBEC010000585.1:0-2537 GCA_963974145.1 uncultured Alphaproteobacteria bacterium
GGGCCCGCGTTTTTGCGTCGGTCGGCTTCGACTATTTCGACCGCGGGTTGCGGGTTCAAAACCGTGGCGGCGCATCCGGCACGATCGGCTGGAAGAACATGATCGACAAGGGGCCGGACGGCCATACCCTGATGTTCGCCAGCCCGACGCCGGTCATGGCGGCGCTGATCGAAAAGAACCCGCCCTTTGATCCCGCCAAGGACGTCAAGGTCGTTGCCTATTACTCGGTTATGAAGCCGACGCTGATCGCACCGCGCGACAAGGATTTCTCCACCTGGGACGGCTTCCTCAATCATATCAAGACGGTCGACAAGAAACTGACCATCGGCGGCACGATGACCCAGCTCATGGGAACCGCGAACGCACTCGACCAGCTGGGCCTTGCCGACAAGGTGATCCTGGTAACCTATCCCGGTACGGGAAAGGCCATGAACGACTATCTCGGCGGTCATATCGATATGGCGGCGATCACGACCTCCACCGCGGTTACGGTGATGGAAAAGCATGCGGTTGTCTTTAACGCGACCGATACGGATTATCCGCCGGATGCGAAGAAGGTAATCGGCGATGTTCCGAACTCGAAGACATTGGGCCTGAAGCCGTTCAACCCGCCGCGTTTCATCGGCATGCATCCGGATACACCGGACGATCAGGTCGCCATCATGTCCGCAAAGCTGGGCGAGATGCTGAAGTCAAAGCCGGTCGTCAACATGCTGAAGAAGCTGGGTGAAGTCATCGTCTATGTGCCGCATGACGAAGCCCAGAAGGCCTATACCGAAATCCTGGAATCGTCCAAGAAGAACGTGAAGCTGTTCCAGTAATCGTTCCGACCTGATCGTCGCCGGGTACGGGGAAAATCCGTGCCCGGCGGGAATGCCGTTTCATGGGTAACAGTCCGCCTGTGGACGCAAACACGCATCCTGCCGGAGCAGGTTGTCCGGTACGCCGTGTCAGATACAGCACGATCAAGGGGGGGTAAGGCTTTGAATAGCAATAACGCTGTTCCCGAAGCGCGTGGCAACTGGTTCAGGACGAATCGGGGCGTCGGGGCATGCCTTGTCGGCATTGTCATTCTGCTGCTGGTCTATCTGTCGACGGAGGAATGGGTCTACCAGGTCTTGCGTGACGGTTTCCGGCTCGGCTTTTTCTCGGTCATATCGGCGATCACCATGCTCGTTTGCGCGGCGGCACTGCTGTTTGACCGGCACCGAGATGTCGTCGAGGACGACATTGCCAAGGTCGGGCGCCTCGATTTCATCGTGCCTGTCATCGCGGTGCTGGTCTGTTTCGGCTATTTCCACCTTGCCTGGAAATACGATTTTCTGCTGATCACACCGGTGTTCATGTTCGCGGGGACCTATTTCCTCGGCGTGCGTCCATTGCTGAGCGCGGCAATTGCCGGGGTGGTGATCACGCTAGTCATTTTCGGGCTGTTCTGGTCGATCGGCATTTACCTTCCCACCAGTATCATATCGCTCTAGGCGCAAAATCATGTTCAATGTCGATGCATTCTATGAGGCGGTACAACTCGTCTTTACCTTCGAAACCATGCTCTGGCTGGCGGTCGGTGTCTTCATCGGCGTCGGAGTCGGCGCCATGCCGGGGCTGTCCGCGTCCACCGGGGTGGCGCTGATGCTGCCGCTTACCTTCACCATGGGCCAGGCGCCGGCGCTTGGCCTGCTGATCGGGTTGTACAAGGGCGCCATTTACGGCGGGTCCATTTCGGCAATCAGCTTCGCCACGCCCGGTACGTCCGAGGCGGCGGCAACCGTCTTTGACGGGCACAAGATGATGCAGCAGGGCAAGGGGCGAAAGGCCCTGTTGATGGCGCTTTACGCTTCGGTGACGGCTGATTTCCTCTCGGATGTCATCACGGTCCTCGTTGCGCCGCTGCTGGCGCTGGTCGCCCTGCAGTTCGGACCGTCCGAGCGGTTCTGGCTGATGGTGCTGGCGGTCTGCATGCTGGGCGCACTGAGCGGCCCGCACCTGGCCAAGGGCATGTTGAGCGCGGCCATCGGCCTCTATGTCGGCACCATCGGCGTTGATCCGATCAGCTCAGTTTCGCGCAACACCTTCGACCTGTGGTGGCTGGCGGATGGCGTGCATCTGATCCCGGTCGTCATCGGCGTCTTTGCCATGGGCGCGATGATCGAAAAATCGGTCGAGATCATGCGCGAGAGCAAGCAGGCCCGTAAACTCGGCGATACGGTCAAGAGCATGCTGACGACGTCGGGAGAAGGCCTGACTTGGAAGGAGTACATTAGCTGCTGGCGCGAAATGGGCATCGGGCTCGGTGTCGGCACCTTTGTCGGCATGCTGCCGGGGCTGGGTTCCACCGTCGGCGCCTTCCTGTCCTACGGTATCGCCAAACAGACCTTCCCGGAAAAGAAGATCGGCACCGGACGGCTGGAAGGCATTGCCGCGGCGGAAGCAGGCAATAACGCCACGGTCGGGCCAACGCTGGTGCCGCTGCTCGCCTTCGGTATTCCCGGCAGCGCCGTGGCGGCGCTGATCGGGGCGGCGCTGATGCTGCAGGG
>CAXBEC010000586.1:0-2533 GCA_963974145.1 uncultured Alphaproteobacteria bacterium
GGGGGGGGCAATGCCCTGCAACCCTTCGAAGTCCTTGCGATAGGCATTGATCTCCGAGCCGGTAAAGCGCTCGTGGACCTCGCAATGTCCTTTCCAGGGAATGATCTCGACATTCGTCTGCTTGGCGACATGCATGGCGAGATACTCGTCGGGCAGGAAAATAACCTTGTCAACGCCCAGGGAGTCGACAACCTCTACCGCGTTGCCGGATGTGCAGCAGATATCGGTTTCGGCTTTTACTTCCGCCGTCGTGTTGACATAGCTGACAACCGGCGCGCCCGGATGCTTCTCGCGCATGGCGCGGACATCGGCGCCCGTGATTGAGGTCGCCAGTGAACAGCCGGCGCCGAGATCGGGAATCAGGACGATTTTTTCCGGATTCAGCAGCTTGGTGGTTTCCGCCATGAAATGCACACCGGCCATGACGATGATGTCCGCTTCGACATCCGCGCCCTTACGGGCCAGTGCGAGCGAGTCACCGACGAAATCCGATACGCAATGGAAAATTTCCGGCGTCTGGTAATTATGCGCCAGAACGATGGCATTCCGTTCTTTCTTCAGCGCGTTGATCGCTGCGATTTGCGGCGCAAAAACCGGCCATTCGATCTCCGGGATAACCCGTTCGACCTTTGCGTATAGATGCGCTGTTTGTGCAGCAATTTCCGGGGTGTAGTCTAGGGAAGGGGACATGGCGTCCCTCCTTTTCTAGCAGCGTTTAATTGTAGTCTCGGTGAGCTTATTTATGCTCTTTGCGACTACAATTAAATACTCTATTCGAGTATATGTAAACATTCTATTTATACGGGGCGGGTACGTGCCTTGTTTGGCTGGATCGGAAAAGAAAAAATTTAGCTGGCTGAGCGGGTTGGTATCCCAACACCAGGGGCCGGACGCTCCCGCAGAACGTCGCGCCGGAAGCGAAACAGTTCGGCCGGGCGGCCGGCGCTTTGGCGGTCGAATTTTCCGGTTGCAACGACCAGACGATTATTCACCACCAGACGCCGGAAGTTCTGTTTATGCAGGTCTATACCGGCAAGGCTTTCTGCGACGCGTTGCAACTGCAGCAACGTAAATTTGTCCGGCAACAACTCGAACACCACCGGCCGGTACTGCAGTTTGCCGCGAACCCGGCCCAGCGCCGTCGCCATCATGCGGCGGTGGTCCAGTGCGGCCATCATGCCCGTCGCGGCAAACTGCCCTTGGCCGGAATTCGGATCATGTGTGCCCCCCGGTTTTTCCGTCGCCCGAACGTGATGGTCCCGGTCAGCTTCTTCCACCAGTCCGGCTTCATACAGAATCTCGTACCGTTCCAGTACCAGAGTGGAATCCCAGCCGGCTTCCACGGCACCGAACGCAATGGAAACCCGTTCCCTTCGGATCGAGTTCTCGGTCTCCGTCTGGGCGGCCTGAATCCATTCTTCCAGCGCCGGAATAATGAAGCTGTCGATAATGCCGGGGCGCCCACCACGCCAATCCTCCCAGGGAAGGAAGTCATAACAGTCAAGCCATTCGGCATCGCCCGGCGGCGGGGCTTCCCGGATAAGCGCCAAGTAGCCGACCGACACGACCCGTGGCCCACCGGCCAGCTCGCGCGGGTCGCGATACCGGTCACCAAAGGTATACAGCTGTTCGACATAGCCGATCGGCAAACCGGTCTGCTCTTCGACCCAGCCACGCAGGGCGATTTCCAGTGTCCGGTGATGGCTGGGTTCGAAGGGACCATAGGGCAGGGCGGGGCCGGAACCTTCCGGCAGGTGGTCGCCGTGGGTCGTGACAAGGAAGCGCGGTACCTCTGCTGTTACCGCCAGGATAACGGCGTTAAGCAGGATCAGGGTATCGGATGAATTGCTCATGCGGATACCGGGCGGCCTGCCGCAGACTTGCCCAGCGCCTGATCCAGGTCGGCGATAATGTCATCCACACTCTCGATGCCGATGGACAGGCGAATGGCGTCGGCGCTCGCGCCGGATGCGGCAAGCTGAGCATCGGTCAATTGCCGGTGGGTCGTTGATGCCGGGTGAATGATCAGCGAGCGCGCATCCCCGATATTCGCCAGATGACTGAACAGGTTCACTTGCTCCACCAGCCTGACACAGGAATCGTAACCGCCCGCCAGGCCAAAGGTCATCACGGCGCCCGCCCCCTTGGGCAGGTAACGCTGCGCGAGGGCGTGATACTTGTCAGTGCTGAGCCCGGCATAGGATACCCGGGTCACTGACGGGTGCGTGGACAGGTATTTCGCAACTGCCAGCGCATTGGCGCAATGCCGTTCCATGCGCAGGGGCAGGGTCTCGATGCCAAGCAGGGTCAAAAAGGCATTCATGGGGGCCTGGCTGGCGCCAAGGTCCCGCAGGCCAACCGCGTGGCCATAGATCGTGTAGCACAGCTCACCGAAAGTTTCGGCGAAGACCAGGCCGTGATATTCCGGCGCCGGCCGGGAGAGACTGGGGAACTTGTCGTTCTGCAGCCAGTCGAACCGGCCGGAATCGATGACGACACCGCCGATCGCAGTGCCGTTGCCGGCAAGGAATTT
>CAXBEC010000587.1:0-2527 GCA_963974145.1 uncultured Alphaproteobacteria bacterium
GCGAATTGCGCCCGGGACGATATTTCGATAGATTTTCCCTACGATGACATCGCAGGAAAAACCGAATCCGCTGACCTTCTACCGCTCGGGGCCGGTGCCGTGTCCCTATCTGCCAGGACGCGTGGAACAGCAGCTGTTTACCGACCTGTCGGGGCCGGACGCGCGGGAACGATACGATTCCCTGTCGCAGGGCGGTTTCCGTCGCAGCCATCACATCGCCTACCGGCCGTCCTGCCGGGGATGCAATGCCTGTATTCCGGTCCGTATCGATACCGCCGCGTTTCGCACCAGCCAGCGCTGGCGGCGTATTCTGCGCAATAATGCGGACCTTCGCTGGCATGACAAGGGAACGCGCACCAGCCAGGAGCAGTACGACCTTTTTCAGCGCTATATGGGAACGCGCCATGGTACCGGCGACATGGCCCGGATGACGCGGCAGGATTATGCGGAAATGGTCGCGTCGAGCCCGATTGATACGGCCATCATCGAATACCGCGATGGTGAAGGCGAACTTGTCGCCGCCTGTCTTACCGACCGCACGGCCGACGGATTTTCGGCGGTTTACAGCTTCTTCGACCCGGATCAGAAAAAACGCAGCCTCGGCAGTTTCATCATCCTGTCCCTGATTGAACAGGCGCGGATCGAACGCCTTCCCTATGTCTATCTGGGCTACTGGATCGAGGAAAGCCGCAAGATGTCATACAAGAGCAAGTTCGAGCCGATTGAGGGATACGGCCCGGCGGGCTGGCGTCCGCTTGGCGAATTCATGACTCCGGCCGTCGAAAAAGCCGCTATTTGAACCTGTTGTTCTTCGGGAAACCGCGCGGCGGCAGCCGGCCGGCCTGTGCCCGTTTGCCCATCCATTCCCGCAAATCTGACTCGGTCCGCGTCCGCTCGCCGCTTTGCCAGGTCAGCCCGGCCTCGCTTTTGAACACGATGGCATCCGCCAGCCCGCCATCGCGATAGCGTTGCAGCAGCACGCCGCGGCCGCGCGTCATTTCCGGCAATTCCGCCGCATCGAACAGCAGCAGCTTGCGGTTATCCCCGATCACGCCCACCGTATCGCCATCCATCGGCGTACAGATCTTCGCCTCGACATCCCCGGAGACATTCAGCACCTGTTTGCCGGCACGGGTCTGCGCGAAGACCGCCTTTTCCTGTACCACGAAGCCCCGGCCATCGCTGGAGGCAACCAGCAGCTTCCGGTCCGGGTTATAGAGGGACAGGGAGACAATATCGTGCCCCTGCGCCAGGTCGAGCATCAACCGCAACGGTTCGCCAAAACCGCGGCCACCGGGCAGCTTGTCGACGCCCAGCGTGTAGAACCGTCCGTCGGTCGCAAAGACCAGAATCTTGTCCGTCGTTTGCGCATGCAGCACGAACCGTTCCTGGTCGCCTTCCTTGTAACGGACCTCGCCCGTGTCCTGAAGGTGGCCGCGCGCGGCGCGTATCCAGCCGTTTTTCGAACACAGCACGGTCACCGGCTCCCGTTCGATCATGGCTTCCAGCGGCACGACGACGTCCGAGGGAACGTCGCCGATATCCGTACGCCGGGCGCCAAGAGCGGTTTTCGGCCCGTATTCCTTGCGCAGGGCTGTAATCTGCTCGCCAATCACCTTCCAGCGCAGGTCTTCGCTGCCGAGCAATTCGGTCAGTTCGGCCTTCTCGTCGCTCAGGGCCTTGTGTTCATTGCGGATTTCCATTTCCTCAAGCTTCCGCAGACTGCGCAGCCGCATGTTCAGAACCGATTCCGCCTGAAGCTCGGTCAGGTCGAACGCCGCGATCAGTTCGGCCTTCGGGTCATCCTCCTCGCGCACGATACGAATCACCTCGTCCAGATTGAGGTATGCGATCAGGTAGCCGCCGAGGATCTCAAGCCGCCGTTCGATATTGGCCAGCCGGTGGCGCGTCCGCCGCATCAGCACGTCCTGCCGGTGGGCCAGGAAGGCGTTCAATACCTCGCGCAGATCCATCACGCGCGGCACCTGGTCCGCGTCGAGGACATTCATGTTCAGCGACGCGCGCGTTTCCAGTTCCGTTTGGCGGAACAGCGATTCCATCATCACGGTGGCGTCGACATTGCGGCTTTTCGGTTCCAGGATCAGGCGGATATCGGTCGTCGATTCATCCTGGATATCGCCCAGCATGGTCAGCTTCCGGTTGTTCAGAAGTTCGGCGACCTTTTCGATCAGCTTCGATTTCTGCACCTGGTAGGGAATTTCCGTCACGACAACGATATAGCCACCGCCCTTGGTTTTTTCCGTATGCCAGCGCGCGCGCAGCCGGAATCCGCCGCGCCCTGTCCGATACGCTTCCAGCACATTGTCCCGGCTTTCCACCAGCACGCCGCCCGTCGGGAAATCGGGTCCCGGTATAAACTCCACCAGCTTGTCGAAGGACGCGTTCGGGTGCTTGATCAGATGGAGCAGCGCATTGCAGATTTCGCCGACATTATGCGGCGGGATGCTGGTCGCCATCCCGACCGCAATCCCCGCCGCACCATTGGCCAGCAGGTTGGGGAAATTCG
>CAXBEC010000588.1:0-2517 GCA_963974145.1 uncultured Alphaproteobacteria bacterium
TCCGGTCTGCTCGTCCCACCCCGCGACCCCCAGGCTGCCGCCAATGCGCTTGATATCCTGATTCGAGACCCGGCTCTTCGTCTGCGCCTTGGTGAAGCGGGATACCGTCGCGTCCATGAGTTCTTTTCAATGGATGCCGGGGCGGACGTTCTGGCCGCGCGGTTTCGTCGCGACAAGCACTCTGCTGCGGCGTAATGCGCGTCGCGTTTTATGCGCCCCTGAAACCGCCAAACCATCCGGTTCCGTCCGGCGACCGGCGCATGGCGCGCCTGCTGCTGGAGGCAATCCGACGCAGCGGTAATGAGACATTTGTTGCGTCGTCGTTGCGTGCGTTCGATGGTGCCGGCGATGCGCAGCGACAGCGCCGCATCCGGCGGCGGGGTGAAGCACTGGCGCAACGCTTCATCGTTAAGAACAGGGATAACCCGCCTGACATCTGGTTCACCTACCATCTTTATCACAAGGCGCCGGACTGGATCGGCCCGCTGGTCTGCGACACCTTTTCCATTCCCTATATTGTGGCGGAAGCCAGTATTTCGCCAAAGCAGACCGGTGGCCCGTGGGCCGAGGGACTGGCCGCCGTCTTGGCGGGCGTGCGGCGGGCAAAACGGATTATCGTCCTGAACCCCGATGACCGCGAATGCATCGACCCCGTCGTCGGACCGGCGGGTCGCAGTGTCACATTGCCGCCATTCATCAACACCGCGCCGCCCCGGCAGGCGGCTTCCGACCGGCAACACCACCGGGATATACTGGCAGCCAGGTACGGAATCGACCCGGGGGCGCTGTGGATCGCGGTTTCGGCGATGATGCGTTACGGCGACAAGCTCGAGTCATACCGCATTCTGGGCCGGACCATGCAGCAGTTGTACGACCTGCCCCTGCGCTGGCTGGTCGCCGGTAACGGTCCGGCGCGGAGGGAAGTCGAGGCACTGCTCGGCCATGGTAATGTGACTTTTCTGGGCGCGCTGGACCGGAAGGATATGGATGCGTTGCACGCCGCCGCGGATATTGCCGTATGGCCCGCCATCCGCGAAGCCTTTGGCATGGCAATGCTGGAAGCCCAGGCGGCCGGCCTACCCGTTATTGCGGGTCGTTCGCCCGGCGTTGCGCAAATTGTCGCCGACGGCGAAACCGGCTTATTGACGCCATCGGGCGACACCATAACTATGGCGGCGGCAATCCGAACGCTTTTCAAGAATCCGGAGCAACGACTCAAAATGGGACAGGCGGCAATGCAAAAGGCGGAACGCGAGCATGATATAATAGCGGCAGCGGCGCGGATTGGCCTGCTGTTGCGGGAGGCAGCGGCATGACGATCCTTGCCGTGGTGCGGCATGGTCCCACTCACTGGAACGAAACCGGCATTGTGCAGGGCCGCAGTGATATCCCGCTGAGCGAAACCGGGCGGGCCCTGGTCGCCACATGGCAGACTCCTGCCGAATTTGCGGATTATGAGTGGATCTCCAGCCCGCTGCGCCGCGCGGTTGAAACCGCAACGATCCTGCGCGGCACGCAACCCGCCACCGACCACCGTCTGGTCGAAATGAACTGGGCTGAATGGGAAGGCATGTCCCTGCCGGATCTGCGCGCGCAAATGGGCAATCTCATGAAAGCCTGGGAAGCCAAGGGGCTCGACTTCCGCGCGCCCGGCGGCGAAAGCCCGCGCGAGGTGCAGGACCGGTTACGGCCCTTTCTGGCGGAACGGGCCGGCGCTGGCATTCCCACGGTCATGGTCTGCCACAAGGGCGTTATCCGGGCATTATATGCCATGGCGGTTTCGTGGGACATGACTGACAAGCCGCCGGAAAAGCTGCAAGACAATTGCGCGCATACATTTCGGCTGGAATCCGACGGCAGGCCGGTCCCGCACATGCTGAACATGCCCCTGACAACCCCGGGCGCATGAAGGAAAGGCGCCGAATCCGCGTGATGTTCTATGTCCAGCATCTGCTGGGCGTCGGGCATCAGGTCCGCGCTGCAGCCATCACGCGGGCAATGCAGGCCCGCGGCATGGACGTGCACTATGTCTCCGGCGGATTCGACGAAGCGAGGCAGGATTTGGGAGGTGCCCGGCACCTTCAACTGCCCCCCGCGCGGACGGCGGACGCCGGTTTCGACACGTTGCTCGACGATGTCGGACAACCGGTCGATGCTGCCTGGGAAGAACGCCGGCGGCAGGCCCTGCTGGACGCTTTTGACTCGGTGGCCCCGGACCTGATTCTGATCGAAAGCTTCCCTTTCGGCCGCCGCCGGTTCCGGTTCGAACTCCTGCCGTTGCTGGAGGCGGCCAGGGGAAAGGCCGTCATCGCGGCATCGGTCCGGGATATCCTGGTTGAACGGGACGACCCGGACCGGACCCGATGGATCGTCGAGATTGCAAAATCCTGCCTTGATGCCGTCATCGTGCATGGCGACCCGCGTGTTGCCGCCTTCCGCGAAACCTTTGCGGGGGCTGACGATATAGACAACTTGATCCGCTATTCGGGCTACGTCACGGCTGCACCGGCGCAGAAA
>CAXBEC010000589.1:0-2517 GCA_963974145.1 uncultured Alphaproteobacteria bacterium
CAATCATGCCTCCGGGCTTCAGGAGGCCCTTTTCCTCGGCATCCTTGATGATGGCAAGCGCCGCGCGGTCCTTCACCGAGCCACCGGGATTGAGAAACTCGGCCTTGCCGAGAATCGTGCACCCGGTTTCTTCGGAAGCCTTGCGCAGTTTTATCAGCGGTGTGTTACCGATGCTGCCGGTCAGTCCGTCACGAACGTCCATAATATCCGTCTCTCGCTGTCTGAATTTTGCGCAAAACCCGTATTCCGCATTAAGGCGCGCTGCGGGTGTCTTTCAAGCATCTAGGGGACATAACGGTCAAGTCCAGCGGCGGCGCAGCGCCGCCCTGTTCATTGCCAGCCATTGCAGGCCGACGATACCGACCGCGTTATCGATAATGCCATCGCGGACCAGATCTAGAACTTCTCCGGCCGGGCAGGCAAAGGCGCGGATGTCTTCGCCTTCAGAGGCCAGCCCAAAAACACCGTCGACGCCATCGGAGGATACTTCGCCGCAGAACATCACGACCCGCTGCGTTGATCCGCCGGGGCTGGAATAAAATTCCATGACCTGTTCCAGGCGCCCGATTTCGCATCCTGATTCTTCCAATGTCTCGCGCCGTGCCATGTCGTCCGGCGTTTCGCCCGGTTCGACAATGCCGGCGACAATTTCCGTGCTCCAGGGGTAGGGGTCGTCTGCCGCGAACAACCCGCCGCGGAACTGTTCGATCAGAATGACCGTGTCCCGAACCGGGTCATATGGAATGACCGCCGCGACCGCGTCGCGCATTTGAACCTCCCGGCTGATCGGTTCGCTCCAGCCGCCGGTGTGCAACCGGTGGCGCAAATGGAATCGGTCGACCTTGGTAAATCCGTCAAGCAGTGTTTCCCGCATATGGAGCTCGACGTCCCGACGGCTCAATTGGTTGATGCGTTTCATGTTGAGACTATGTCCAGCGCTCGCGCAGGGCGCTTCGGTTTAGGGCGAGCCATTGCACGCCAATGATGCCGATCGAGTTGTTGATGGTGCCCGTTGCAACGCGCGCCATGGCATCATCGACGGATTCGGAGAAAACCCGGATATCTTCCCCTTCGTCCGCAACGCCGTGAATTCCCTCGACACCATCCGAAGATACTTCGCCGCAGAATACCGTCACGAATTCCGTACAGCCACCGGGACTGGGATAGAAGTCCATGATTTTTTCCAGCCTGCCGACGCGGCATCCGGTTTCTTCCAGTGTTTCCCGGCGCGCCATGTCAGCCACGGTTTCACCTTTTTCGACGATCCCGGCGACGATTTCAATGCTCCATGGCTTCGGGTCGCCCGCAGCGAACATGCCACCGCGAAACTGCTCGATCAGGACGATCCGATCCCGGATGGGGTCGTAAGGGATGACGGCGGCCACCGGATCGCGCAGCATGATCTCGCGGCTCAGCACGGGGCTCCAGTCTCCGGCGAACAAGCGGTGGCGCAGCTGGAAATGATCCATGCGGAAAAAGCCCTGATGCAGGTTCTCGCTGGATTCCAGTTTTACGTCGTCTCGATCCATATCGTACTCCGGCTGAGGGCGGTATTCGGGTATTTTCCATACCTTTAGCGCCAAACTGCGGGCTTAAGGCGGCGTTTTCCCTGTATACTGTACAGGTCTCGGGTCAGGAGCAGTAGGAATGAGTGCGATTATCGATGATTCAGGAGACGGTGTGGTAAATTCCAGCGGTGGCGGAGCGACTGCCGAGGGTCATACGTTATTGTTTTACAATCGTCTGGAGCCTCTGGAACCGGGGCGCCACGGCGCGTTGTCGCTTGTTGCCGCAAACAAGACATTTGATTTTGCGCGCCAGACAAATTCCGTTCCCCTGAACGCGATAGAGTTCATCGCGGCGGCGCGGCACTATCCGATTCTTTTTAATGGCGATGAGCGGGGCATGCCCCTGGCCCTGGTCGGGTTGCGGGCACATGAAAATCTGTTTGTAGAGGATGGCGGCCACTGGGCCGAGGGATGCTACATCCCCGCATTCATTCGCCGCTATCCCTTTGTCCTGACGAATCCCCGGAACGCGGAAGATATAGCACTGTGTGTGGATCCTGATGCGCCGCTGATCGAATCCGGCGGAGATCGCCCATTGTTCAGCGAGGGGGTACCCACACCGGTGCTGCAGAACGTAGCCAAATTCTGCGCCTCATATGCCCGTGAACAGAACCGGACGCGGGATCTGGTTGCGGCTCTGCGGGATGCCGGTGTGCTGATTGACCGCTCGGTCGATATTGCACTGCGCGACGGGGAGAAAGTCGCGATGCGCGGCTTCAAGGTCGTCGATGAAAAGAAGTTTCAGGCATTGCCGGACGATGTTGTTCTGGCCTGGTGGCACAATGGCTGGCTGGGGGCGATTCACGCGCATATGGTGTCCTTGGGGAATTTTGGCCGTCTGCATGTTCGCGCCGACGGCGCCGAGGCCGAGGAAGCGTAACGGGCTAAAATGTGCGGCACGGCGGGGCGGGAGCAGACGAGGTTTGAATCAGTCCGCGGCGGCCTTTCG
>CAXBEC010000590.1:0-2502 GCA_963974145.1 uncultured Alphaproteobacteria bacterium
AAACAGCCGGATCGACATCCTTCTTGAAGACGACACACGTCCCGATTGCTACGTCGAAATCAAATGTGTGACCCTGCGGCGTCCGGATGGGCGTTATCCGGATGCTGCCGAGTTCCCTGATTCCGTCACCAAACGCGGTGCAAAGCACCTCGCTGAAATGGTCGATATGGTGGCGATCGGAAAGCGGGCCGTCATGCTGTATATTGTTTTCCGGCACGATTGTGACCATTTCAGGGTTGCAGGGGATATTGACCCGGCCTATGCACAAGCCCTTCAAACGGCAATGGCGCAGGGCGTGGAGGCAATCTGTTATGATTGCCGCATAACGACTGACGGAATTGAACTGGCGTCGCCCCTTCCCTTGGCGACCGGAAAAGCAGGGCGCGACATCCCGCGCACCAGGAGATAAAGGCAGGCAATGAACGAAACGCTGGGACAAGTAGTGCGGAAACCGGATTATTCAAACGTCGTGATCCACACGCCGGAGGACTTCGCTGCCATGCGGAAAGCCGGACGGCTGGGCGCGGAAGTCATCGACTATATCACGCCATACGTCGTCCCCGGCGTGACGACCGGCGAACTCGACCGGCTCTGTCATGAATACACCATCGCCCATGGCGCCCAGTCGGCGCCCCTGAACTATCGCGGCTTTCCGAAATCGATCTGCACCAGTATCAACCATGTCGTCTGTCACGGTATTCCCGACGACAACAAGAAATTGCGCGAAGGCGATATCGTCAATCTCGACATTACCGTGCTGCTGGATGGCTGGCATGGCGACACCAGCCGGATGTTCTTCGTCGGCGACAAGATCAGCGTCAAGGCGCGCAAGCTCGTCGAAGTCACATACAACGCGCTGATGCTTGGCATCGATGTCGTTCGGCCCGGCGCCACGCTTGGCGACATCGGCCATGCGATCCAGAGTTACGCCGAGCCCTTCCGCTTCTCGATTGTCCGCGATTTTTGCGGCCACGGCACCGGCCGCGTCTTCCATGCGCCGCCAAGCGTGGTGCATTACGGCAGGCCGGGCACCGGCATGGAACTGAAGGAAGGCATGATTTTCACCATCGAACCGATGATCAACGCCGGCCGCTATGATGTGAAAATCCTGCAGGATGGATGGACCGCCGTCACCAAGGACCGGTCGCTGTCTGCTCAGTTCGAGCATACGATCGGCGTCACGGCGGATGGCTGCGAAATTTTCACCCTGTCACCGGCCGGCTACACCGCGCCGCCGTATATCTAGTTCAGTTCAGGTTACGAGGCCGAGGCGAAGTTCCAGCGCACCGCACAGCATCTGTCCCAGCGTGATGTGCATTTCCTGAATCCGCGCCGTGGTCTCGGACGGCACGATCAGGACCGGTTCGGCCAGCCCGACCATGTCACCGCCACCCTTGCCGCCCAGCGCCGTCGTTATCACCCCCAGCCGCCGGGCTTCCTTCAGGCCCGCAATGATGTTCGGGCTGGTGCCTGACGTGGATATCGCGACCGCGACATCTCCCGGCCGGCA
This sequence comes from uncultured Alphaproteobacteria bacterium, assembly GCA_963974145.1. GTDB lineage: Bacteria > Pseudomonadota > Alphaproteobacteria > UBA8366 > MarineAlpha4-Bin1. The sequence goes on from CAXBEC010000590.1 coordinate 1,511, forward strand.
CAGTGCCGCAATCTGGCGCGCGAACAGTTGCTCAAACCCAAGATCATTGCCAATCGCCGTCAGGGCCGATGTATCGGTCGTCAGCGCAATAGCCGCAATCGGTGGCCGGTCCTTCTTGTAGCGGACCGTCAGTTCGGTCGCGAGGTGTTGCGCGTCGCCAGCGCTGCCGCCATTGCCGAAAAACACGATCTTGTTGCCGTCCTCAATCGCGCGGACCCAGATATCAAGCATCCTTTCGAAAGGCACCCGCAGGGCGCGCCGGCTCGCGGCGGCAACGGCTTCGTGTTCGTCGAACTCGGCGTCGAAATAGGCGGCGGGGTCGATCATGCCGAATTCCGTATCTGCATGTTTCCGGCTGCGAATGCGGCCTGGTCGGCATTGACCATATCGGCTACCAGCTCATCGAACCCGATCGTCGCGCGCCAGCCCAGAACCCGCTCGGCCTTGCGGGCATCGCCAATCAGACAATCCACTTCCGTGGGCCGGAAATAGCGGGGATCGATCTGCACCCGGACGGTTCCTGTCGCGGCATCGACCCCAACCTCGTCCACGCCCGCCCCGCGCCACTCAATATCGACGCCGGTCTGCCGGAATGCCGCTTCCACGAATTCCCGGACGGTATGTGATTCCCCTGTCGCAATAACGTAATCGTCGGCCACGTCCTGCTGCAGCATCCGCCACATTCCCTCGACATAATCGCGCGCATGTCCCCAGTCCCGCCGGGCGTCAAGATTGCCCAGGAACAGTTTTTCCTGAACGCCGGCCTCCATGGCCGCCACCGCACGGGTGATTTTCCGGGTCACGAATGTTTCGCCGCGCACCGGTCCTTCATGGTTGAACAGAATTCCATTTGAGGCATGGAAGCCATAGGCCTCGCGATAATTCACCGTGATCCAGTAGGCGTAAAGCTTCGCCGCGCCATAGGGGCTGCGCGGCTGGAACGGCGTTGCCTCATTTTGCGGCGCCGGCGCATTGCCGAAGAGTTCAGATGT
>CAXBEC010000591.1:0-2486 GCA_963974145.1 uncultured Alphaproteobacteria bacterium
TCACACGGCCAATGGCGCTCCATGGCCAGGCGGCACTTTCGACCAGTTCGCGATCGTCAGCCCCCTTGATTCCGGGCAGCCTGACCCCATCCGCCTGCGCTGCCGCATTGACGAGCAGCAATACGGCCAGCAGCAGGGCATAAAACCGCACCGGGGTCAGTATTCGTCGCTGCGATAGATTTCATCCAGCCGTGCCTTGTCGGCGGGGGATGGTTCGGGCCAGGGCTCGCCGCGTTTGCGCAGCGCCCCGGTGAAGTTCGGCTTGCGCTTCTCGTTGAACGCCATCCGCCCTTCCTCGCCATCCCAGGTCGTCTGGATCATCATCGTGTTCATCAGGTTCTGCACATGCCAGGCCTGATCGGTCGGCATGTCGCCGAAGCGCACGACGAATTCCTTCATCATGCGGGTCGCAACCGGGGGCAGTTCGACGATGTGGCGGGCAAGTTCCTCCGCCCGTGTCATCAACTGGTCATGCGGGACGACCTCGTTCAGGAGCCCGATGCGCAGCGCCTCTGCCGCATCGAAAGGCAGGTCGGTCAGCAGGATTTTCATCGCATCCGCATAGCGCAACTGCTTGACCAGTAGGCTGGCCCCCGGCCCGTTGCCAAGCCAGCCCTGGCTGAGCAGCGCAAACTTGAACCGCGCATGCTCCGCGCTGGCGATCCGGATATCGGTGGAGGACAGCAGGATATACAGCCCGGCCCCGGCGGCCCAGCCGTTCACCGCCGCGATGACCGGCTTCCACACGCGCGGGTAATGGTCGCCCATGCGGCCGTCGGCGCCGATCTTCGCACCGTGCACATGGCCGGCCAGCGGCCAATACATGCGCTGCGTGCGCAGGTATTCGCGTTCTTCTTCGGTAATGTCGGGGCGGGTCGCGAGATTGTGGCCGCCGCAGAAATGCTTGTCACCCGCACCGGTCAGGATGGCGCAGCGAACCTCGCGGTCTTCCCACATGTCGATCCAGCATTCGGCAATTTCATCCGAATTCTTGTGATCCAGGATATTCGCCTTGGCCGGGTTATTGATGGTTATGTACGCGACGCCGTCGCGTTTTTTGTAATCAATGCTCATGTTCGGCTTCTCCCCCGATTGCCCGCAGACGTATAATGGCTGCGGTGCGGTTGACAGTAAATTAGCGCCGCCCCACGATGGAACGCTAATCGACTCTCAAAATCAGTAAAATCGGAAGGAAGAGATATATGGGCATGTTGGATGGTCGCGTCGCGATCTGCACGGGTTCAGGCAGGGGCGTGGGCAAGGAAGTCGCCAAAATGTTCGCTGCAAACGGTGCAAAGGTCGTCGTAAACGACCCGGGTGTCGGCGGCGGCGGCGAAGGCGGCGGCACCGACCCGGCCCAGGAAACCGTCAACGAGATCAAGGCCGCCGGCGGCGAAGCCGTGGCCAATTTCGGTTCGGTCGCGAAATACGAAGACTGCCTCGACATGGTCACCCAGGCGCGCGACGAATTCGGCGGGCTGCACATCATGTTCAACCCAGCCGGCATCCTGCGCGACCGCATGTTCCACAAGATGTCGCCGGAAGACTGGCAGGCTGTCATGGACGTGCATCTGAACGGCCATTTCAACTTCTTCCGCTCGGCGATCAACCTGCTGCGTGAACAGGAATACGGGCGGCTGATCATGGTCGGTTCGACCTCCGGGCTGCTGGGGAATATCGGCCAGGCGAATTACGGATCCGCCAAGATGGGGATTGCCGGGCTGTCGCGGATCGTTGCGATGGAGAATGCCAGCAAGAACATTACCAGCAACGTCATCTGCCCCTCGGCGGATACGCGCATGACCCGCGCGGTACCGACACCGAAGGACCCGACCGCCGCCGCCGTACGTGAAGAACGCCTGCGCCGCAGCCCGGCCGACGCCATCGCGCCGCTCTGCACCTTCCTGGCGTCGGAAGGGGCCGGTTACGTGAACGGGCAGATCTTCCACCAGCGTGGTGCGGAACTGTCGCTTTACAGCCAGCCGCGCCCGGTGAAGATGGTTCACAAGCAGTATGGCTGGACACCGGAAACCATTGCCGAGGTCGCCATGCCCTCGCTGAAGAACAATTTCTTCGAAATGGGCGATTCCCGCGCGGTCCATCCGGGCACACCGCTGGAATAGGCACGACCGGTTACATCATCGAAAAAAGGGGCGCGCGGCACCGCGCAGCAGGGAGGAAGCCATGTATCACGTCTACGTCACTGTATCGGGCGAAGGCCGTATCGCCCGCTTTTCGATGGATCCGGAAACGGGGGTGTTGCGCTTCAAGGGCAACACCTTCGCCTCCGGCCGGCCTGCGCCGCTGGCCATGACGCCGGATCGCAGGTTTGCCTATGTCGCACGGCGGGACGACCTGAAGCTCACCAGCTATTCGCTCGATCCAGTGAGCGGCATGCTGAGCGAAATCAACACGGTGCCGCTGGAATACGATCCCTGCTACCTGGGAACGGACCGCACCGGCAAATGGCTGTTCTCCGCCTGCTA
>CAXBEC010000592.1:0-2485 GCA_963974145.1 uncultured Alphaproteobacteria bacterium
GATCGCCGTCGGCAGGAGCGTGACACAGTCCGCGGCACTGAGCAGGATCGTGCAATCCCGCATGATCACGTCCCCCAGTGAGAGACTTACGATCGCCCGTACTCCCCTGCCCTTGCCCGGCACCGCGAAAGGTTCCGCGCGGCAGGTCGAGGGCCAGGTCCGTTCCGCGCCGGTTTTACCGCCCGCATTCATGCGGCAATCCGTTTCTGATAGATGACCTTACCGTCGCCCTGCCGATAGAAGTCGGGTAGTTCCGCCGCCTTGTCGTAACCGGCGCGCTCATAGAACGCCCGGGTCGGGGCGTACGCATCGCTGGAAGATGTGTCGGCGTAGACCAGTTGCGCCCCCAGGCGCCGCATCGCGGTTTCCGCGCGTTCCATGACCTGTGCACCCAGCCCGCGCCCCTGGCAGTCGGGATGAACGGCGATCCAGTAAAGGTCGAAGGCGATTTCCGATCCCGGCACCCGCCCAAAGCAGGCATAGCCGGCAATCGCGCCGTTTTCTTCCGCCACGATGAATTCGTAACCGGACAGGCGGCCTCTCGCGACGCGCTCGACCACAAGTTCCTCGGATATATCGACCTCTTCCGGGGTAAATTTGCCGGTCGCCGCGACGAGCATCCTGATTTCAGCGGCGTCGTCACGCCTGACGGCCTCACGGAAGGACAGCCCCCGGACGCGGCCAGGGCCATGGCTTATCCGGCGCGTAGCGGCGCCTGGCTGGCGGGACTGGTCGATGCAATCGGCAAGTCCGGAAAAGAAGTTGCGTGCATTGACGCCCAGGGTGCGGACCCGGTAGCCGCCCTCCTGGATGATGACGGACGGCAGGCCCATCGCGCCGATCATGCTTCCGATGGCCCGAAAATCCGCTGCGCGGTTCGGCCAGGTCCCGGTCGGATCACCGCGGGCCGTGTCGAGCCCGAGGCAGACCACTAGATAAGCAGGATCGTGCGAGGCGACGCGTTTCAGCGCCGTCTCGAGCGTCTCGCGATACTGTTCCGGCGTGATCGTCTCCGGCAGCGGGAAGTTCACGTTGAACCCGGCGCCGGCGCCGCGGCCGGTTTCATTGCGGAAACCACTGAAATAAGGATACGCGAAAGACGGATGGCCATGGATGGATACGGTCAGAACGTCATCGCGCTCATAGAAGATGTCCTGCTGCCCGTTGCCATGGTGATAGTCGATATCGAGTATCGCGACCCGGCCGTATCGCGACAGGTAATTGGCGGCGATGGCAGCGTTGGAGAAATAGCAGAAGCCGCCAAAAGACCGCCGCTCGGCGTGATGGCCGGGCGGCCGCACCAACGCATAGGCCGCGCTCGCACCGTTGAGAACCGCATCGGCGGCGGTCAGCGCGCAATCGACCGCGCCGCGAGCCGCGGGCCATACGTTGCGGTTCAGCGGCGTAAAGGTATCGATGCACCAGTACCCGGCCAAAACCGAACGTTCCCGCGGTTTGCGCTGCGGATTGCGGATAGGAAACACGTAGGGGTAGACGGATTTATTGGCGGGCGCTTCGGCACAGGCACGTTCAATGTAATTAACGAGCCCGCCATCATGCACTTCACGGATAAACCGGTCGGGAAAGTGCTTCGCTGAAATCCGCTGAAACAGCCCCGATTTGTCGAGCTCGGTCAGGATCGTCGCGACCCGAACCGGCGATTCCACATATCCCCGCTCACGGACGTGATGGATGTCGTGCTTGTCGTTAACGACGAGGTGAAAGGCACTGTGCCCGCCCGGGGCCGGCATCAGGCGCGCATCGTCCTTGATATATTGCGGTGCGCGCAGCCGGAATGCGCCGTCGCGGATAGAGGCGACGACCTGATCAATGTACTGCGGGGTGCAAAGATTGCCGTATTTGCGCTCCAGGATCGCGCGCACAATCCGGCGCAGACGCGATGCTTTGGGCAGCGGTTGCCCGCCCAGCCCGTCGAACACCAGATAGGGCATGTCCGAATCATCCGGCGAAAGGGGAATCTGGTAATCCGTACCGAGAATCGGATAGGCGCCGTAGCGCTCGTAAAATTTCAGCCGTGACGCGTTCTGGCGGCGGATAGCCGGGTCCGGACTGATTGCCGGGTCGTCCGGCAGGCATTCGAAATAAAGCCCCTTGGCGCCCAGCGCGATGGCTTCATCGCGTACCCGGTCATAAACAGCACCACCAACCCCTGTTCCCGCACGGACTCCGGGCGCGACAGCGACAATTTCGAGAAACGCAAAAGCGAGGTCCGGGTCGTGCATCAGAATGGCTATGGCTCGCACCCGCTGCCGCGTATCCTCGGCGATAAACAGTTCCGAGACGAAATCATAGTTGAACGGATTGTCCAACTGGTCCGGCAGCTTGTCGATATCCGCCTTCGGAATACCGGGAAACTGCGTCTTTATGATCTTCTGAGCGTCGGCCACAGCGGCGGCATTGGCCACGGCCCGTGTGTCCGTTATTTTCCGAACCCGCAGCATTTCATGCCACCTGACTCAATGGT
>CAXBEC010000593.1:0-2482 GCA_963974145.1 uncultured Alphaproteobacteria bacterium
ACCTACGGGCTGGACGGGAAGCTGACCGGCGTCGCCTTCGAGCAGGGGGTCAAGGGGCAGGGCGGCATGGCGCCGGAATTCCGCAAGGAGGACCACGGATTGCGCCCGCTGCGGGTCCAGACGCTGGGCGGCATCGTCTTCGGCACGTTCAGCGATGCGGTGCCGGACCTGGAGGACTGGCTCGGCCCGGATGTGACGCGCGGGTTGCTGCGGGTGATGAACCGCACGGCGGCGTCTATATCAACCCGGACGGCGGCAACCACTACACCTACGCCATGCTCGACTTCGCTGCCGAAAGTGCCGCCTACAAGGAAGCCGGGCTGCGTTCGGAAAGCGACCTGCAGCTGCACGACCCGTCGGTCATCGATTCCGTCGATGAATACGGCGACGGCGTCTCAGTGCAGATCCTGACCGTGTTCCCCGGCATGGTGCTGCAGCAGGTGCGCAATACCATCGCCATCCGGGTGGTCCGGCCACGCGGCGTCGACAAAACCGAACTGGAATGGATCCATCTCGGCTTCGAGTCCGACGACGAGGAAATGACGGAACGGCGGCTGCGGCAGGGCAACCTGATCGGTCCGGCCGGCTATATCGCGATGGAGGACGGCTTCATCGGCGGTTTCGTGCAGCGCGCGCTGCAATACAATGACGACGGCGCCGGCATCGTCATGATGGGCGGGCATGAGGCGGAATCGCAGAAATTCCGCGCCAGCGAGTCTGCCATTCGCGGCTTCTGGAAACACTATCGCGCGCTGATGGGCGAATAGCATGTCAGCGGACGAACTGACCATCCGCCACGGTGTGTCGGAACTGATCGCCGAGGCGGCGGAACGCATCGACGACGACCGGCTGGAGGGTTGGGCCGAACTGTTCGGCGACCCCTGCCGCTACCTGATCATCGACCGCGCGGCGCATGAGGCGGGGATGCGCCAGGGCATCATGTATGCGGCCACGAAGGGGATGCTGCTGGACCGCGTCTTCACGATCCGCAACGCCAACCTGTTCGAACCGCACCGCTACCGCCACGTGATCGGTCAGGTGCGGTTGAAGGCGGTGGAAGACGGCACGGCAATTGTGCATTCCCCCTTCATCGCCGCGCGGATCATGCAGACCGGCGAAACGACCCTGTTCGCCACCGGCCGCTATCTCGACAGGATTGATATTTCCGGCCGGGATTACCGTTTCACCGAACGGATCGTCGTGCTGGACAGCGACCGCATCGACACGCTGCTGGCAATTCCGCTGTGAGTAATAAAGTTCCCGGCGGGATACGAGTATGACAAAAGCCGTTTTGGTCCATCGACCGGATTCGATTTATGACGACTTTCCGGAAGAGCGTTACCAGTTTCCAAAAATGTATCTCAGCCGTGTCAAAGCGTGCGAAGGCGACTGGATTGTATACTATGAGCCAAGGGGTGGCGGCGGACGACTGGGATACAATGCCATCGCCAGAATACAGGAAGTGATCGAAGACCCGTCAAAGCAAGGCATGTATCTGGCGATCATTGAAGCGCGATCGTATTTGCCCTTGGCTCATTTCGTGCCATTTCGCGGTGACGCAGGCTATTTCGAATCTGGACTCTCGGGCGCAGATGGGAAATTGAATACAGGACGATCTCGTTCGGCAGTAAGGCCCATATCTGACGCCGATTTTTCGAGGATATTGCAAGCCGGGTTCCGCGACGACGTCGACGTTCTGCCGCGCGTCGATATCAAGTCGGATGGCGTAATGCTTCCAGGGCTTGCGGAGGAACAGATTCCGTTTGGCGAAGACCCGGACCGTATACGGGTCGAACAGACGATTTCACGGATAAACCGTGATCGTGTGTTTCGGCGTCATGTACTGGACGCCTATGACAGCACATGCGCGATAACAGGATTACGCCTGATAAACGGTGGCGGGCGGGCGGAAGTTGAAGCCGCGCACATAAAACCGGTCCAGAGCAACGGCCCTGACCTTGTCCGCAATGGTCTTGCGTTGTCCGGAACTGTTCACTGGATGTTTGATCGGGGCTTGATCAGCCTTTCAGACGATGCCGATATATTGATCTCACGGCAAATGAACGATCCTGGTCAGATTCTGGGCCTCATCAACAATTCGCGAAAAGCGGAACTTCCACAAAACCCGCAGCTTAGGCCGCACTCGGCCTATCTTTCGTGGCATAGGGAAAACTGTTTCAGGCATTGAATCGTTTGCGTTCGTCTTCGGTGAAATGCTTCGGCGATTGGGCAGCCATGTGTATGGGGCCGTCACGGGTACACGCGAACCTGCATGCGAAAATTCTGCCACCCGCTTGCCAGGCATTCGAGGCTTGCTCCGGATGTGCAACCGCCTTTAGACTTTTCGGGCATACCGATAACGTTGCCCGGGTTCCGTGATGGGGATAGGGAGTATATCGTCGGCCGGTCTGTTCCGCGCATTACTGCATGCCACAGGTGGTCTTGCGGTACGTGTGATCGGGTTGCTTCTGACCCTGGGCTT
>CAXBEC010000594.1:0-2479 GCA_963974145.1 uncultured Alphaproteobacteria bacterium
GGCGCCGCCGGTCCGAACCATACTTTCGCGGTCGGGGCACCCTCGTTCGGGCATTCGGGTTTCATAATACGCCGGGGCCGTGCCCGCTTCCGGCCTGTTCAACCTGTATCAGGATCAAGAAGATGAAGAACCACGCCTTTACCCTTGTCATGATGCCGCCGCAAACGCCGATACGCCGCGCCTGGGCGGCGCGCGTTGCAGCGGACGAAACCGGTGTACGTGTGCTGCAGCCCGAAACCGTCGAGGAAGCGATGCGCGATATCGTGGACGCGGAAGCAGCCTTCGGGGCCATGCCGCCCGAGGTGCTGGATAAGGCGCAGCGGCTGCGCTGGCTGCAGGCGCCGCAGATCGCCCCGCCCGCCGGCTTCTATTACCCGGCACTGGTCGACCACCCGGTGGTCGCGACCAATTTCCGGGAAATCTTCAACGACCATATCGGCGCCCATATCATGGGCTTCGTCCTCGCCTTCGCGCGGGGGTTTCATTACCTGTGGCCGCAGCAGATGCGCCATGAATACAAGCAGCCGCCGAAGGATACCGGGATGGTGCACCTGCCCGAGGCAACGGCCCTGATCATGGGCGTCGGGGGCATCGGTGCCGAGGCCGCACGGCTGTGTCACGCATTTGGCATGACCGTGATCGGCGTGGACGGCCGCCGCAAGGACGCGCCGGAAGGGGTGGCTGAAATGCACGAGCCGGAACAGCTCGATGAACTGCTGCCGCGCGCCGACTTCGTTATCATGACGATCCCGCACACACCCGCGACCGAGGGGCTGATGGACCGGGACCGATTGCGCCGCATGAAGAAAACCGCCTTCCTGATCAATATCGGGCGCGGCATGACGGTGAAGCTCGACGACCTTGTCGCCGTGCTGGAGGCCGGTGAGATCGCGGGCGCCGCCCTGGATGTGTTCGAGATCGAGCCACTGCCCGAGGACCACCCGTTATGGTCGGCGCCGAATGTGCTGATCACGCCGCATACCGCGGGGTTCGGTCCCTATCTCGATGACCGCCGGTTGGACATCCTGCTCGATAATTGCCGGCGGTTTGCGAAAGGAGAGCCACTGCGGAATGTCGTGGACAAGTCCACCTGGTTCTAGCGGCCTGCTACAGTTGACGGCATGAGGATATGTATCCCGGGCATCAGGTGCCGCGACCGATCAAACCGCAGGGCTGTCTGCTGTGGCTTCATCGCTGAGCACACGGCAATAGATGTTTTCGATCTGCGTCGATTGAATTCCCTCTGGCCGCTCCAGCTTGCCGGCGATTGCGGTCCCTGCAAGATGGTTATAACCCATACATACTGCGCAGATCGTCATGCTCAGAGACTCAAAACCATGGCCGTAGCATCGCAATCGGTATTTTTCGGCCAAACTCGCCAGTGTCTCCAGGAGGTGAAGCTTCTCCGCCTCGGTTCCATGTAACGATTCGACCCTGACGCCGACAGCATTGATCCCCACGCCTTGCAGGTGCTGGAGATTGCCGCGTATCCGGGAATAGTTCTGCTGCGGCATGCTCAGGTTTAAAAAGAAGGCGCTGCCATAGGGTTTGATCGACTGAACGACAGGCCGCAGCCGCGACGCCCAGCTGTCGATTGGCGCCCCGATGATTTCCCAGCTCAGGAAACGGCGCAATTCTTCCGGGATACCGGCGCAGATTTCCATGAATACCTTGCGGCTCTGAAAGTGATTAAGGGTCGCGTAATGCACCGGGATCAGGATGACGTTGCCGATGCCGGCGGAGATCGACTTGATGATATCGTCCCTGACGCGGCGAAGCGTCAGCCGGTCGATCAGCGCGAAGACATCGTCGCCATTACCCGTCTCGTCGTCCGGCAGTGACATTTCCTCCTGGCCATTTTGCAGGATGGTTGGTTCGCAGCAGTATATCCCGATGCGCTTGCTCGGGGCGTGCCACATGGGGCTGTAGCGGAACCGAACCTCGAAGGTATCGTCCGGCATGGCCGGGGTCGCGAAAGCGTCGGGCAGTTTGTCTTCCCATTGATCGATCTGGTCGTCCGTTTGCTCTTTGGCCAGCCGGATGCGTTCAAAGATGGAAAGCACACGCGCATCGGTCTCCGCTGCGGCTGCGGCGATTGCCGGGTCCTGCGCCGGGTCGGTTTTCGGCGCCTTGGCCTTGAGACTTTGTTCGATATCCGTCAACTGCATCTTGATGCGTTGCAGCAGGTCGATCCTGATTGCGGGCTCTTCGGGACCACTGCCGGTTTCCATACCCTTCAGGTTGCTTTCAAGCTGCTCGAGGAAAGCCTGTGCCTCGTCGGCGGAATACGCCCGCTTGCCCGTGGCGGCGTCGTCATAGCCATGCGTGCCGACATCCTTGTTCTCGGTAACCGATTTGTCGAGCATGCTGACCAGAAGGTCGGCAGCGCTGTCTTCGGCTTCGTGCCCGACGGTGCCGTCGGCCTGCATCACGAGTCGCTGCACGCCGAGTTCCTGAAGATTCCGTGCCTCGTCAGCGC
>CAXBEC010000595.1:0-2477 GCA_963974145.1 uncultured Alphaproteobacteria bacterium
GGGGGCGCTCACGCTGTGGTCCGACTGTGTCGTGGAAAGCGATGGCCGGCCGGACCCGGTTATCCCGCATGCGCGGCAGCTCCCGGTGGAGCAACTGCCGCCGGAAACGCTGATCTATCTGAAGGCGAGCCGCTATTGCGAATCCGACGAACTGGTGTCCAAGGCCTGGGAGCTGTTCGGTCATACACCCGAAGGCTGGCCCCGGGTGCAGGCGATCTGCGATTTCGTGCATCACCATGTGACATTCGGCTATCAGTTCGGCCGGCCCACCAAGACCGCGCAGGAAGTATTCGTCGAAAAATCCGGCGTCTGCCGCGACTTCGCGCATCTGGCCATCACGCTGTGTCGGGCAATGAATATCCCCGCCCGCTATGCCAGCGGCTATCTGGGCGATATCGGTGTGCCGCCCGCCGGTGCCGGGGATTTCTGCGCCTGGTTCGAGGCCTTTCTGGACGGCGAATGGCACACCTTCGATGCCCGCTACAACACCCCGCGCATCGGCCGGGTGCTGATGGTGCGCGGGCATGATGCGGCGGATGTCGCCATGATCACGTCGTTCGGCAGCTACAGCCTGACCGCGTTCCGCGTCTGGTGCGAACAGATTCCGCAGCATCTCGACGATAATGCGGTCAATTGCCTGCTGAAATTCCGGCCCGACGCGGATACCCCCGCGATCATTCCCGCCCGCGCGGATTAGGGGTGCGTGCCAGTCCTGTGCCGGGCCGTTATAGTCGGTCCCGACTGCCCGCAAAGGACGCTGCCCCATGGCCACACCCGAAGACGATATCGCTTTCCTGGAGGATTTCCGCGACCGGATCATGCGGTTCCTGACCGCCGGCGCCGCCCCCTCGCAGGATCCGGTCTGGGGGACGAAGGGGATCTTCCAGATGGAGGAGGGCATGAAGGACCCCGCCTTCCGCGCGCTGCGGCAGGATATCGACCGGATGAAGGGGCGCGCCGCGATGATCGTGGAAGGGCTCGGCATCGCCTGCATCTTCCAGCACCACCCGCCCGCCGCCGCCGGCGGCCCGATCCAGAAATATCCGCTGTTCGACCTGATCACCGACAACCGCTCGCAGCACAATATCGACGGGGCCCTGTTCACGGGCCGGATCGACGAGGCCATCGGGCGGCTGCAGCACGCGGCGGCGGAACGCGCCGCGCAGGCGATCACGGCGGCCATGCCGGTGCTGCCGGTGCGGGATCTCGGGGCGGCGATGGCGTTCTACGGGGAAGGCCTCGGCTTTGCGGCTGCGTCGCGCGGGTCGGGATTCGCCATCGTCGAACGGGGCGCGGCGCGGATCATGCTTCGGGTCGGGGATCGCCCGGCGCGCAATGAGGGCGCGGCATGGGATGCGTTCCTGCAGGTGCCTGACCCAGACATGCTGGCCGAAGAATTCGCCGGTCGCGGCCTGCAGAGCCGCCCGGGGCGAACGGATGGCATGACCGGCTTCGAACTGGAAGACCCGGACGGCAACCGGCTGTTCTTCGGCCATCCGACATAGGGGGTACGACGGCGCTTGCGGAATCCTGATGCGCGAGATGCGCGCGTGGCGCTATAATCACTCAACCGGTGTGCGGGGGGGCGCATATCCGCCAGATTTCAGAGGAGACACACAGATGGATGGTTCGAGCGCAGTGGAATTGAAACAGCCGTCGATGACGGCGCAGAGCCTGTTCGACGACCAGGTCGCGGCGACGCAGACGAAGAAGCCGACCCTGTTCAGCATGAAGGCGCAGATGCTGGAACAGGGCCGCACCGACACGGTGCTGGCGGCGACCGAGGACATGTCGGTGCGGATCAAGGTCTATGCCTCGGGCGGCGAGAACGAGCTGCATTCCCACCCGACCGAAGACCATGTCTTCGTGCTGCTGCAGGGCAGCGCCCGGTTCTACGGCCCGGAAGGCGAAATCCAGGACGTTTCGGCGAATGAGGGATTCCTGATGCCCGCCGGCATGCTGTACCGGTTCCACGCCACCAGCACCGACGAATGCCTGGTGATGCTGCGCGTCGGCACACCCAACTTCCAGAAACAGGGCGAACACGACCGTCTTGGCGAGGACGGCCAGCCGCTGGTCGGCTATTCGGCGGAAAACCGCGAACTGCCGGTGATCTTCAAGGAAGGCGTCTTCTTCGGCGACTAGAGATTGAACCGGGTGGCGGCGAAGTTGTATCGCCGCCGCCCGATCCTCATCCGAACCGGTGCACGCCGGTCGCGTGCCGGGCGATATAGTCCCAGTCATAGGTGACCCCGAGCCCCGGCCCCGTCGGCACGGGGAAGTTGCCCTTGCCGTCGGAATCCTCCAGCTGGTCGGAATAGCCGCAGAGATGGACCGGCGGCGCCGGGTTGCGGATCTTCGGGCCGACCAGCGCCAGTTCGTAGTAATTCGTGTTGCGGATCGCCGACATGCAGGCCCGGTGCGCCGGGCCCGGCGCGTGGATTTCCAGGTCGAGCCCGAATGATTCCGCCAGATGG
>CAXBEC010000596.1:0-2474 GCA_963974145.1 uncultured Alphaproteobacteria bacterium
GACCTGCACCGTTACCCGGAAGGCGGCTCGACCGCGTTGCGCCATGCGATCGCGGAGCGCTTCGGCTGCGACGCGGACCGCATTGTCTGCGGCACCGGCTCCGATGAATTGCTGAGCCTGCTGATCAAGGCCTATTCCGGACCGGGTTGCGAGGTCGTGTACAGCCGGCACGGCTTCCTGATGTATTCCATCGCGGCGCGGGTGGTCGGCGCGACGCCCGTTTCCGTGCCCGAAGCGAATTACACCTTCGACGTGGACGCGATCCTGGCGGCGGTGACCGACCGGACGACGATGGTGTTCATCGCCAATCCGAACAATCCGACCGGCAGCTACATTTCCGCCGATGAATTGCGCCGCCTGCAGGCCGGCCTGCCGAGCCATGTGCTGCTGGTTATCGACGCTGCCTATGCGGAATATGTGTCGCGCAACGACTACACGGCCGGCGCGGACCTGGTCGAGGAATTCGACAATGTCGTGATGACCCGCACCTTCTCGAAGATCTTCGGGCTGGCGGCGGTACGGCTTGGCTGGGCCTATTGCCCGGCGGAGGTCGCCGATGTTCTGAACCGGGCGCGCAATCCGTTCAATGTCACGGTCGCCGCACAGGCAGCCGGGATCGCAGCACTGGCCGATGTCGCCCATATCGACAGGGGTCGCGAACACAACGACACATGGCTGCCCTGGCTGACCCGGGAAATGAACCGGCTTGGCCTGACCGTGCATCCCTCCGTCGGCAACTTCATCATGGTCCGCTTCAAGGATGCGGATGCGGCAACGGCAGCCTATGAAGCGCTGCTGGAAGGCGGCTTCATTACCCGGCTTATCGGCGGCTACGGTCTGCCCGAATGTCTGCGCATCACCGTTGGCCTGGAAGACGAAATCCGCCCCCTGGTCGATTGTCTGGAACGCCACCTGGCGACCGGGTCATGAGTCAGACTCCCCTGTTTAACCGCGTCGCGCTGATCGGCCTGGGGCTGCTCGGCTCATCGCTGGCCCATGCGCTGCGGCACCAGGGGCTGGTCAACCATATTGCCGGCAGCGCGCGCAGCCAGGCCACCCGCGACAAGGCAATGGAAATCGGCTTCCTCGATTCGGTCCATGAAACACCGGCGGAAGCGGTTGCGGATGCCGATGTCGTCGTGCTGTGTTCGCCGGTTGGCACCTATGGGGATATCGCCCGCGCCATGCGGCCCGGCCTGAAACAGGGCGTCATCATCACCGATGTCGGCTCCGTCAAGGCCGCCGTGATCCGCGATGTCCTGCCGGAACTGCCAGGTCATGCCCATCTGGTTCCCGGGCACCCGGTGGCGGGTACGGAAAATTCCGGCCCGGAATCGGGCTTCGCCGAACTTTTCGATGGCCGTTACTGCATCCTGACCCCGACGCCCGGCACGAATGAGAATGCCATTCGGACCGTGACCGATATGTGGGAAAAGGTCGGCAGTATCGTCGAACTGATGGATGCCAAGCACCACGACCGGGTACTCGCCATCACCTCGCACCTGCCGCATCTGATCGCCTATACGATCGTCGGCACGGCCAGCGACCTCGAAGAACACCTGATGAAGGAATCGGCCCAGAACGGCGACATGGTCCGCACCGCCGAAGTGATCAAGTTTTCCGCCGGCGGTTTCCGGGACTTCACCCGCATCGCGGCGTCGGATCCGATCATGTGGCGCGATATCTTCCTGAACAACCGCGAAGCGGTTCTGGAACTGCTGGGGCGGTTCACCGAGGACCTGACAGCCCTGCAGCGCGCCATTCGCTGGGGCGAGGGGGAGATCCTGGAAGACTGGTTCACCCGCACGCGGGCGATCCGCCGCGGCGTCGTCGAGATGCGCCAGGCGGGCAGTTTCAGCGCGGTGGAACCGAAAGACGGATCGGGGGAAGATCCGCAATCCTGACCGGCCCGACATAGAGCTGCCCGGACTGCGCGGTTACAGGCACCGTCAGCACCGGCTCACCGCCTTCCAGCGGCCTTTTGGCCAGAAGGGCGAGGCCGATCTTCGCCATAGTCGCCATCTTCGGTTCAATAATCGCCGTATCAGCCAGCGCATCCATGCCAGCGGCGTAGCCCCGTATATCCGCTGAAAACGCGCCCATCGGCCGCCAGTCCTCGTCCAGCGCCATGCTGCCCTGCGCCCGCAGATCGACCCGGCCCCAGACCCCACGCAGCCAGGGGACTTCCACCGTCCCGCCATCCCGGCGCCAGCTTTCCACCGCCTGTTCAACCGGTCCGTTTCGGACAACCCCCAGCAACCTGAAATCCCCGCGCAGCGTTTCGATTTCCCGGCCCAGCGGCGCATCGATATGCGCGGGCAGCACAACATCGCTCCCGGCAATTGAAAGGGTCATGGCTGTTTCGGTATGGGTCGCCGGGGGCGATTCGGGTCTCGTTGCCTCGATCCAGATTTCCGCGGCCTGCCAGTCCCCGGGATCGCCGGACACCTTTACCTGCTGCAGAAGCAGCGATG
>CAXBEC010000597.1:0-2462 GCA_963974145.1 uncultured Alphaproteobacteria bacterium
ACGGTGCTGATTCCCGATTTCGGCGATCCGTTGCTGTAATCCGGCCCCCATCGCGGCCATGCGACGGCTTTCAAGGCTGATATGAACGGCCATTATTTCATTGGTCGCCGCGAGATAGCCCTTTTCCGCGTGATACATCTCGTGAAAGAAATGCAGCCGTTTTTCGTCGAAATCCAGAATCCGCGTCACAAAGCGCAGCGGATCGCCTTCCAACACCTCCCCAAGGTACGAGACATTCATATCGACGATGAATGTCGTGCTGTTGGCGGCCGCTTTATAGGCACGATCGAGCCCGATATGGTCAAAAAACGCATCGGTCGCATAGTCGAAGGCGAGCACATAATACGCCACATTCATATGGCCGTTGTAGTCGATCCATTCGGGACGGACGACATCGGTATACAGCTGCAACAGGGTTTCTTCGTTGTCCATGA
The DNA here is from genome assembly GCA_963974145.1 of uncultured Alphaproteobacteria bacterium. Classification (GTDB taxonomy): domain Bacteria; phylum Pseudomonadota; class Alphaproteobacteria; order UBA8366; genus MarineAlpha4-Bin1. The sequence continues at coordinate 435 of CAXBEC010000597.1, forward strand.
CGACGGTTCCGATTCGGGTTTTCCTGACCTAGACGGAAAAATACTTCGCTTCCGGATGCAGGATGACGATGGCGCTGGTCGACTGTTCGGGATGTAGCTGAGATTCGTCCGACAGTTCTATGCCGATCCGGTCGGCGCCAAGCAATGACAGGATCTGGCTTTGATCCTCCACATTCGGACAGGCCGGATAACCGAAGGAATAGCGGCTGCCGCGATATTCCTGCTGCAGCATCCGCTCGATCTCCCGGGCTTCCTCGCCGGAGTATCCCAGTTCTGCGCGGACCCGCTTATGGGTGTATTCCGCCATCGCTTCCGCCATCTCAACACCGAGTCCATGCAGGTACAGGTAATCCTGATAACGGTCTTCGCCGAACCAGTCCCGCGCCACTTCGGAGGCATGCTGCCCCATTGTGACAACCTGCAGGCCGATCACGTCACGGTTTTCGGGCCCCTTCGAAATATCTCGCACGTAATCCGCAATACATTTGTTATCGCCCTCGGGCTGCCGGGGCAGGGCAAAACGCGCGACCTCAGTCTCACCGTCGACGTCGAACAGGACAAGATCATTCAAGTCGCCGGCCGCCTTCCAATACCCATAGGCAGCCTGCGGCACCAGAATGTCCTGCTGGACCGCGACATCGACAATGCGCTGGAGGATGGGCCGCAATTCCTTTTTCGCCCAGGTCATATACTCGCTGAGGCTGCGTCCGTCCTTACGATAGCCCCACTGGAACTGGTACAGCATGCGTTCGTTCAGGAACGGCATCAGCGTCGGTACTGGAACCCGCGCAATGATACGCGGTCCCCAGAACGGCGGTTCGGGAATATCGGAATCCGGAACCATGGCACGCCGTGCAATGGCCTGTTCCTCCGTCGCCGGCGCCAACTGACGTTTGGTCCCGCCGAGCGTCTTTTTTGTGTTGGTGGGACGGCTTGCGCGCTTTTCCGCCACCGCCGACAGGTGGCTGCTGAATTCACCATTCACAACCTTGTCCATCAGGTGGAGGCCATCAAAGGCATCGCGCGCATAGGCAACCTGGCCGCAATCATAAGCCCGCACGCAATCTTCCTCGACATAGGCGCGCGTCAGGGCCGCGCCACCAAGAATGACCGGAACGCCGATGCCGGCGCGGCTCATTTCCTCCAGGTTTTCGCGCATGACCACGGTCGATTTGACCAGCAGGCCCGACAGGCCGACCGCGTTGGCCTGAGATTCCTCAACGGCCGTCATGATATTCGCGATCGGCTGCTTGATGCCCAGGTTGACGACTTCATAGCCGTTATTGGTCAGGATGATATCGACCAGGTTCTTGCCGATATCATGAACGTCGCCCTTGACCGTCGCGAGGACAATGGTGCCCTTCTTCTGGCCTTCGACCCGTTCCATATGCGGCTCAAGGCAGGCAACCGCCGCTTTCATCGTCTCGGCGGATTTCAGGACGAACGGCAATTGCATCTTGCCGGAACCGAACAGTTCGCCAACCGTCTTCATGCCGTCCAGCAGGAAGGTGTTCACGATATGGAGCGGCGCATGCGTGTTCATCGCCTCCATCAGATCCTCTTCCAGCCCCTGCCGGTCGCCATCGACGATTCGGAGCGTCAGTCGTTCCTCGACACTTTCAGGACGCGCCTTCTTGACGGTCTGGGCCGCGGTCCTGCCTTCAAACAGGCCGAGGAATTCGCCGAGCGGGTCATAGCCTTCCCGCCGGCGGTCGAAGATCAAATCTTCGGCCACTTCGGCTTCCCGTTCGGGGATCGCGTGCAGCGGCATGATCTTGCTGACATGCAGGATCGCACCCGTCATGCCGCGCTTGACGGCGTGGTCAAGAAATACCGAATTCAGCACATGCCGCGCGGCAGCATTGATACCGAAGGAAATATTGGAAAGGCCCAGAATAATCTGACATTCCGGCAATTCCCGGGCGATCATCTCAATCGCGTCGAGCGTGTTCACGCCCAGCAGGCGGTCATCTTCATTACCGGTACAGATGGTAAAAGTCAGCGGGTCGAACAGCAGGTCCGACGGCG
>CAXBEC010000598.1:0-2462 GCA_963974145.1 uncultured Alphaproteobacteria bacterium
GATTCGTTCAACGTTCCGGAGGCCCCATGAACGCCATCGCCTTTGAAGGCCGCATCATTTTTTTGTCGCAAGACCCCGACGCCGTCACCCGGCAGCTGGACGGCGCCGACCTGTCGCTGGAAGAGGCCCGGCCCCTGCGGAACGATATCTCGACCGACGAGATCACGCCGATCCCGGTCCTGGTCTATTACGACAGCGAGCTGGGCCGCCATGCGCATGTCGGTTTTGAAACCGGCGGCAAGCAGCCGATCGGCACGGACAGCCTGCTGAACGGTGGCTTTTCGGTCATCGTCGGCGGCAACCGATACGGCAAGGGCTCCTCGCGCGAACATTCCCCGCAGGCGGAACTCTATGCCGGGGTGAAGCTGATCATCGCGGAAAGCTTCGAACGGCTGTACCGGCAGAACTGCGACAATCTCGGCCTGTTCACCTCGACCGATTTCGGGCTGATCGACCGCATCCGCGCCGGCGAGGAAATTCCCGTCGACGACCTGGTCGCCGGACGCGAGCCGCTGGCGGCGAAGATCCTGCGCGCCGGCGGGCTGCTCGGCTTCGGGCGGGAAATCGCGAAGAGCGCGCGCCCCGCGCTGGCCGATCCGGACGCCATGACCGGGCCAAAGACGATTGCGGAAAAGATCGTCGCGCGCCATGCGGTCGTCGCCGACGGGCTGGACTGGGACCTGACAACCGGCACGGCCGGCTTCGTGCGGCCGGACTGGCGCTATTTCCATGATATTTTCTCGGCGCAATGCGCCTATCTGGCGCATCAGTTCTATGGCGAGGACCTGAAACTCTACAAGCCGGAATCGATCCGGTCGTTTGAGGATCACTACTCCTATGCCCATCGTCCGGAAGTGAACGCGAAGCGCGACCGCATGCCCGATATCCGCCGCATGGCCAAGGGGCACCGCGCCTTCTGGCAGAAATACGGGCTGGTGGATCACGGCTATCTGCAGGGCGAGGAAGGCTCGGAGGGCATTTCGCACGCGATCATGACCGAAATGTATGCCCTGCCGGGGCAGTTGCTGGCCGGGACGGATTCGCACACGCCGCATAACGGCGCGCTGGGCTGCCTGTCCTACGGCGTCGGCAGCACCGATATGGCCAATTCGCTGATGACCGGGATGAACCGCCTGACCATGCCGGAATCGGTCCGGGTCAAGCTGACGGGCACGATCCCGCCGGGCGTGATGGCCAAGGATATCGTGCTGGAGGTGCTGGCCGATTCCTTCACCAAGACCGGCGGCGGCATCGGCAAGGTATACGAATATACCGGCCCGGCGGTGGCGCAACTGCCGGTCGATGAGCGCACGACCCTGACCAACATGACCGCCGAAATGGGCGGGCTGACCGGCATTTTCGCGCCGGACGAACAGACGGTCCGTTTCCTGAAGGAACGCCGCGGTATCGACTTCACACTCGAACCCTGGATGAAAAGTGACGAAGGCGCGGCCTACGCCCATACCATCGAAATCGACTGCAGCAGCCTGTCGCCGATGCTGGCCACCCCGGGCGATCCGGGCAATGGCGTGCGCGTACGGGATCTCAAGGACAAGGTCGCGGTGGACATCGCCTATGGCGGATCCTGCACGGCGGGCAAGCGGGAAGATTTCGACGGCTATCACGAAGTGCTGCAATGGGCGGCCGATCACGACCTCAAGGTGCCGGAAGACGTGAAGCTGTACCTGCAGTTCGGCACGATTGCGGTGCGCGATTACTGCCGGGAGAAAGGCTATATCGACGCGTTTGAAAAAGTCGGCGCGGAAATTCTGCAGCCGGCCTGCGGCGCCTGCGCCGGTTGCGGCCCGGGCCTGTCGCAGGACGCGGAAACGGTCACGGTCAGCGCGATCAACCGCAACTTCCCCGGCCGCTCGGGCAAGGTCTGGCTCGCCAGCCCGGTCACCGTTGCCGCCAGCGCGATTGCGGGGGAAATCGTCTCGTTTGACGAATTGAAGGCGCGGTATAACTGACCGCGCCGGCGGGGGTACTGCCCCGGGTCGCGGGTGAACCGATCGGCCGTATTTGCGGTTGATGCATGTCAATGCCGATTGAGATGTCTTCGATAATCTTCCGGAATTCACAATCAGGGAATTCCGGATGCCGCAGAAATGTCCGATTGACGAACGGGATGTGGACGAGTTGCTGGCATCTCTGACCAATCGTCAAATTGCCGACCTTTTCGCCATGACCGAAGAATCCGTGGCGCAGCTTCGGCGGCAACGTCGCGCCGCCAAATCATGTAGTTGCGGGGGGCTTGTGGATCGTTCCGGGACGTCCGGAACGGAAAAATAGCACGGCCCAATGATTGTCAGCGGCCGTTCCTTCCCGATAATGGTTGTACAGGTGCATGCGTCCTGCGACTGTTCTTTCGGGTGCGGATGTGTTGGCAGAGGGCATCATGACAGACGATCGGGACGCGTTAGAGGTAGCGCAGGATGCCTTGCGGATGACCGAGGCACGGC
>CAXBEC010000599.1:0-2459 GCA_963974145.1 uncultured Alphaproteobacteria bacterium
TCATCCGGATCGAATCGAAGCCGGATGATTCCACATGACGCGCCGCATCGGGCACCAGTTGCAGGTTGTTCTTTGGCACCGTTGTGGCGACGCGCATAAGATATTCCTTTCAGAGACTTTTTTTCGACAAAACGCTGCGTGCCGGATGTGACAGACGCGCAACTGCGGGCTAACTTACCGGCAAATATCCATAAAGAGGAGAGAAGACGTAATGACGGCAATCCAGTTCGGTCTCATGCTGCGCGGCCAGTTCCCGCAGGAAGACGACATGACGCAGCGATTCAACGAACTGATGCAGCAGGCCAAGCTGGCAGACAGGCTCGGCTTTTCCTGTGTGACGAAGGGTTCGCATTACGCCGGCTACCCCCTGCAGGACGTGCAGCAGATCCCGTTCCTGGCCGCACTGGCGCGCGAGGCGCCTAATGTGCGCCTCAACGCCGGTATCGTGCTGCTGTCCCTGCACAAGCCGCTGGATATCGCCGAACAGCTTGCGTCGATCGATGTTATTTCGGGCGGCCGGCTGATCTTTGGTATCGCCCTCGGCTACCGGGAGGTCGAATTCAAGGCGTTCGGCACGACACAGAAGGAGCGGGTGCCGCGCTTCGAGGAAAACCTGATTGCGATCAAGCGGCTGTGGACGGAAAACAACGTCAACATGAAAGGCTCGCATTTCGAACTGGAGAACGCTTCTGTATCGCTGAAACCGGTGCAGAAGCCGAATCCGCCGATCTGGGTCGGCGCCAATGCCGACCCCGCCATACGGCGCGCGGCGCGGATCGGCGACTGCTGGTACATGAACCCGCACAACCGGATCGATACGATCGCGCGGCAGGTGGACGTCTACAAGGCGGCATTGGAGGAATATAACAAGCCGATGCCTGAAGAATTTCCGATCCGGCGCGAGGTTTTTGTCGCCAAGACCAAGGAAGAAGCGCTGCGTCTTTGCGGCGAATCGCTTGCGGTCAAATACAAGGTCTACCACGAATGGGGACAGGACAAGGCGATGCCGAAGGGCGACGACGATCTGGGCCTCGAGTTCGATGAACTGGCGCGCGACCGTTTCCTCATCGGCTCGCCCGACGAAGTCACCGAACAGGTTGTCGACCTGCACCGCCGGACCGGCGCAAATCATATCATTGCCAGCATGCAATGGCCCGGTACACCGCTGACGGCGACGACCGATTCGATGCAGATGCTGGCGGAAGAAGTGTTCCCGCGCGTGGCGCAGGCCCTTTGAGACGAGTGAATGTGATTCAAGAGGTTGGATAACGATGACCAAAAAAATGCAGTATGGCATCGGCATGCGAACGCAATACGCAGCCGGATTCGATATGCAGCAGGGGTTTCGGGAACACGTCGAACAGGCACGGCTGGCCGAAAAACTCGGCTTCGATTCATTGATGAAGAACTCGCATTTCGCGGGGTATCCGTTACAGGAATTCCAACAGCTGCCCTTCCTGTCGCGGATCATGTCCGAAGCGCCCAGCCTGCGCCTGCTGACGGGCATTGTCCTCTTGTCCCTGCAGAAACCGCTCGACCTGGCCGAACAGCTTGCATCCATCGACGTCATGTCCGGCGGCAAGCTGATCTTCGGCTGCGGCCTCGGCTATCGCGAGGTTGAATTCAAGGGCTTCGGGACGACACAGAAGGAACGGGTGCCGCGATTTATTGAAAACCTGCAGGCCGTTAAACGCCTGTGGACCGAAGATCACGTTTCCATGAAGGGATCGCATTTCGAACTGGTCGATGCCACCCTATCGATGAAGCCGCTGCAGAAGCCGACACCACCGATCTGGATGGGGGCGAATGCGGATGTCGCGATCGAACGCGCCGCGGAGCTGGCGGATGTCTGGTTCATGAACCCCCATCAGCGCATGGAAACCATTCAGCGCCAGACGGAGGTATACAAACGGGCTCTGGACCGGCTCAACAAGCCCTTTCCGGCCGAGGTTCCGATCGCGCGGGAAATTTTCGTCGCCAATTCCCGCGAGGAAGCGATCAACACCGCCAAGCCGTTCCTGGAGGAAAAATACAAGATCTATCACCAGTGGGGGCAGGACAAGGTCATGCCCAAGGGCGACGACAATCTGGCCCTCGACTATGACGAACTTCTGGACGACCGCTTCATGCTGGGCTCGCCGGAGGAAATCGCCGAACAGATCATTGCGCAAAACCGACTATGCGGAATCAACCATCTGGTCCTGCAATTTCACTGGGTTGGCATACCGCACAGTCTGGTGCTGGAATCCATGACACGCTTTGCCGAGGAAGTGCGGCCGCTGGTCGAACAGGGGCTGTGAGCCATGCGACGCATGCGCAGCCTGGCCTGTCTTGTCTGTTTTCTGGCGTTTTCCGGTCTGGCAACATCGGGAACGCTGAAAGCCGGTGAAAAATTCGATGTCCCCGTGCCGGCGAATTACCTTCAGACGGTCAGCCGCGACGGCAATACACACGCGATA
>CAXBEC010000600.1:0-2445 GCA_963974145.1 uncultured Alphaproteobacteria bacterium
CCCGACCGTGAGCGATATCCGTGCCCCGTACAGGATACGGCTCAGCACATCGCGGCCCAGCCGGTCGGTGCCCAGCAGGAAGAGCTGCTGCCCTGCCGCCGGGCAGAACAGGTGGAAGGTACCCGGGAACAGGCCCCAGAATTCATACTCGGCACCCTTGTAATCATTGTCGGTGCAGAAAAACCGGATAGGCTGCACGCGCGAGGTATCCTCGGCATAGTTCCATTGCAGGTGTTCCATGTTGAGGCTGGGCGTCATGCCATAGACGAAGGGCCCGACGAATTCACCCTCATGGAACAGGTGCACCGATTGCGGCGGCGCATACAGGTATTCGGTATTGCGGGTATGCAGGTTATAGGGCGACAGGATCTCGCTGATCACGATCGACAGATAGACAAGCAACAGGAAGACACCGCTGACAACCGCCAGCTTGTGGCGCTTCAGTTTCCACCACATCAGCCGCCATTGCGACGCCATGTAGAAGCGTTCCTGCTCCGGGGTCAGGGTGGTCAGCGTGTTCGGGTCGAACGCGGCCTTGTTGACGTAATGGGGGATCGGCGAATCGGTCATCGTGTGCCTCCTCCGCCGAGCCGGATTCGCGGATCCAGCATGGCCAGCGCCAGGTCTGATAACAGCGTGCCGACGACGGTCAGCGTGGCCAGGAACATCAGGAAGGACCCGGCGAGATACATGTCCTGGCTCTGCAGTGCGTTCAGCAGCATCGGACCCGTTGTCGGCAGCGACAGCACGATCGATACGATCGCCGCGCCGGAAATGACCTCCGGCAGCAGATTGCCGATATCGGCGATGAAGGGGTTCAGCGCCATGCGCAGCGGATATTTGACCAGCGCCCTGCCGGGCGGCAGGCCCTTGGCCCGCGCCGTGGTGACATATTGCTTGTGCAGTTCATCCAGCAGATTGGCGCGCAGCCGCCGGATCATGCCGGCCGTGCCCGATGTGCCGATGACGATGACCGGAACCCAAAGGTGCTCCATCACCGACAGGAACTTGTCCATGGTCCAGGCCTGGTCGATGTATTCCGGATCCATAAGTCCGCCGATCGACGTACCGAAATAGCTGTAGGCAAGCCATTGCAGCACCAGTGCCAGCAGGAAGTTCGGTGTCGCCAGCCCCAGGAACCCGAGAAAGGTCAGGCTGTAATCGCCGATACTGTACTGCCGGACGGCGGAATAGACGCCGATGGGAAAGGCCATGATCCAGGTAAACAGGATCGTCGTGAACGAGACGATGAAACTGAGCGCGAGCCGGTCACCGACGACTTCCGATACCGGCCGGTTGAATTCGAAGGAATACCCGAGGTCGCCCTGCAGCATGCCGAAGACCCAGACGAAATACTGTTCCCACATCGGCTTGCCGAAGCCGTACTGCTCCTTGATGAATGCCAGTTTCTCCGCGTCGACTGCTTCGCCGCGGCTCTGCAATTCGTTCATATAGGTCGTGAAATAATCGCCGGGCGGCAGCTGGATAATAACAAAGACGAGGGCGCTGATAATGATCAGCGTCGGAATCATGACAAGAAGACGATGGATGATATACCCGAACATTTACCTGTGCCTCACCCTATCAGTTCGCGATTTCTTCGACGAACCAGAAGCTGTCGGGCTCGTATAGACCGAAATGCGCACCCGGATCCCAGTTGTAGATGCCTTTTTCCGGCACGTTTTTTAGCGTGTTCCGGACGACGATAGGCTGCAGAACGCCCGAAATCAGGCCGATGGTGTAGACCTGTTCCGCATTGATCGAAAGCATTTCATGCCAGATTTTGCGGCGGTCGGCCGTATTGGTCGCCCGGTACCACTGTTCGCGTAAATCGATCAGACGTTTGGCTTCCGGCATGTCCACAGGTTCGCCCATACGGCCCATGGTTTCAGCATACTGCCCCCATTTCGGCCACTGGTAATTGATCTGATGAACCGGTGCCAGGCTTTCCGGGTCCATATCCGCGTTGGGGACACCGTTTTCGAGGCCGGATGATATCGACATGATGCAGTCGCCGGCATAGATGCGGTTACGCATGACTTCGCGTTGCGACGGTTTGGTCAGCAACTTGATACCGGCCAGCGCCAGGCTGTCCCGCATCAATTCCAGCACATCCGCTTCTTCCGTGCTTTCGCCGGTCGATTCAACGATGATTTCCAGGGGGCGCCCGTCGGGCAGCAAGCGGACCCCGCGGTCATCGCGCTCGGTGAGGCCGATTTCATCCAGCAATCTGTTCGCGGCGGCGATGTTATATTGCGCCCAGGCCTTCTGGTAGTTTTCCTTGAACAGCGGGCTCTCCGGCAGGACCGTATTCTGCGCTGGCAGGGCGAGCCCGTAGTATATCACCTGGTTCAATTCGAAACGGTCGATCCCCATCGACAGTGCGCGGCGGAACCGAACGTCCCGCAGCAGTTTGCGCCAGACCGGATCGTTGGCGTTCAGGTT
>CAXBEC010000601.1:0-2443 GCA_963974145.1 uncultured Alphaproteobacteria bacterium
CCTGTAACCGGCCAGTTCCGGAATGTCCCCCGCCATGATCGCACCCCCAGCGACGCTGTTCGGGCGGCTGGTATTGATGCAGACGAGGGTGCCATTCGCCTTTACCAGTTCCCAGCGCCAGCCGAGTTTCGCTTTGGGATTGGTGTTGGGGGACAGCCAGACCTCCGAACCGGGTTCCTGCAGCCCGAGCATCGAGCCGGGATTGGCGCAATGGGCGACGATGATTTCGCCTGTTTCGAGTTCGATGTCTGACAGGAATCGCTTGTAGCGGCGAACAAGCGTACCGCGGGTGAGGGGGGATGGAAATCGCATCGGCTGCAATCTATGGATTAACGTTGCGGCAGGCAACCGGTGCCTGGGGACGCGTTGCGATGCGCATTGACCAAGACAGGAATCGTAGTAGGTTCAAGGGTGTTCGAATGCATCAGCCTCCAAGGGGTGTCGCAATGGCGGAAAAATCTGGCGACTTGAAAAGCGATCCGGGCGATGGCGCGATCGGTGACGTGGATGTCGAAATTTATGCCGTCCTGGGTCAGTCGACGATGCTGGTCAGCCAGCTTCTGAAAATCGGTCGTGGCGCGATTATCGAACTGGAACAACGGACCTCGGATCCGGTTGAAATACAGGTTAACCAGCAGGCTATCGCCTATGGTGAAATTATTACCCTGGACGACAAGCTTGGCATTACGATAACCGAAGTCATCAAGAAAAATATTTACTGACGCGGTTTGGCGACGCGGTCATTACGCTGCGGCGTATGAATGCAAGCCGTTAAAACGGGGCCCGGGTAAGGTTCACGATGAACGAAAAGAAAATAGTCAGGGCGGCGATGGTGATCGTCGGCAATGAAATCCTTTCGGGACGTACCCAGGACGTCAATCTGCAATATCTGGCGAAGGGGCTGAACGAGGTCGGTGTGCGCCTGTCGGAAGTGCGCGTGGTGCCCGATACGGAAGACGCCATTGTCGGTGCGGTCAATGCGTTGCGAGCGGCATTTGACTATGTGTTCACGACGGGCGGCATCGGCCCGACGCATGACGATATCACGGCGGGCTGTATCGCGAAGGCGTTTGGCGTGCCCCTTATCTGCAACCCGGAAGCGCGGGCCCTGCTGGAGGCGCATTACAGGAAGACCGGGCGGGAACTGAACGAATCGCGGTTGCGGATGGCCCATACGCCTGAAGGCGCAACGCTGATCGCGAACCCGATTTCCACCGCGCCTGGATTTCATATCGGGAATGTCTATGTGTTGGCCGGCGTGCCTGTCGTGATGCAGGCAATGCTGGATGGGCTGAAGGGCGACCTCGTGGGAGGCGAAACGGTGCACTCCCGGACTGTCGGCGGTGAAGTCGGCGAAGGGATCGTTGCCCGCGCGCTGGGTGAATTGCAGGAGAAATACCCCGCCATCGATATCGGCAGTTATCCCTTTTACAGACCGGGGGGCGTAACCGGCACCAATATCGTCTTGCGCCATACCGATCCGGCGTTGCTGGACGTGGCCATACAGCAGGCCGCCGACCTGATCCGGGCGCATGGTGGCGACCCCGTGTTTCCCGAAGACAAATAGACGCCGGTCTGCCGTATTTCGTGCCGCGATTGCTTGCGCTCGCGCCGTGCAATCGGTACCGTCCGCGCCGTTGTGCGGGCGTGGCGGAATCGGTAGACGCAGCAGACTTAAAATCTGCTTTCCGAAAGGGAGTGTGGGTTCAAGTCCCGCCGCCCGCACCAGTTCCACTGAATAATCGAAGCCGTTTCCCGCGATTATCACAAACCCAAGAAATCCTTTCCTGTTTTGGGCCATTGTCGATTGACAACCCCTGTCTGGGAATCTAGCGTCCGCTACAAGTACCGCTCGTTAAATGAAGTGGACTGAATATTTGGACAGGGAGTTGCTGTGGTTGCGTTGTTAGAGATTCTCGACCTGAAAACCGAGTTTTCGACTTCTGCCGGCACCGTCAAGGCCGTCGATGGTATCACGTATAATGTTGAAGAAGGTGAAACAGTCGCGATTGTCGGCGAGTCCGGTTGTGGCAAATCGGTAAGCGCCCTTTCGATATTGCGCCTGATTCCCGATCCGCCGGGTAAAATTGTCGGTGGCAGCATCAAGTTTATGGGCGAAGACCTTTTGTCCATGAGCGATGCGGAAATCCGCAATATTCGCGGCAACAAGATCGGGATGGTCTTTCAGGAGCCGATGACGTCGCTCAATCCGGTTTTGACGATTGGCCGCCAGCTTACAGAAACGGTTGAACATCACATCGGCGTTGACCATGAAAAGGCCATGGACCGGGCCCGCGAGCTGTTGCGGCTGGTCGGAATTTCCGATGCGGACCGGCGCCTGGAACAGTATCCGCATCACCTTTCGGGCGGCATGCGCCAGCGGGTGATGATCGCCATGGCGCTGGCATGTGAGCCGAAACTGATCATCGCTGATGAACCGACC
>CAXBEC010000602.1:0-2437 GCA_963974145.1 uncultured Alphaproteobacteria bacterium
ATCTGCTCATGGCTATTTCCGGCAATCTGGAACTGCTGCTGGAGGAAGAACTGAAAGACATGCCCGCGGCCAGCGCCGAAGTCATCCGCGTTCTTGAATCGGCGTTCCGCGGCAAGGATCTGACCGGTCGGCTGCTTTCCTATACGGGCAACCCGTTCAGTGTTCCGGTGCATATCGACGTTGGCGAAGCCGCACGTCGAACGGTACAGCTGCTGCAGCCGCTGCTGGGGGAAACCGTCGTGATCGACCTGGAAACGGCGCCGGACCTCTGGCCTGTGCGCGTCGATGAAAGCGAATTTGAAAACGCAATCATGAACCTGGCGCTAAACGGCCGGGACGCAATGCCGGAAGGCGGCCGCATCAGGATAGAATGCAGCAATGTTACCCTGGACCGGACATTTTCGGATACCCGTCCCTATCGCGTCAGAACGGGTGATTATGTAAAGGTCTCGGTCCGCGACACCGGCACAGGCATGTCGCCCGAAACCGCGCAGCGCGCCTTTGACCCGTTCTACACGACCAAGGAATTCGGCAAAGGCACCGGCCTTGGTCTAAGCATGGTGTACGGCTTCGTCCGGCGGCAATCACAGGGGTATATCGATATCGAATCGAGCATCGGCGATGGCACATGCGTATCCTTTTTCCTGCCGCGCAACCGGAGTGACGACGCGACTCAGAAAGTCGATATCCTGGGTGAATTCGCGCCCCGGACTCGGCAGCAGCATACGGCATTAATCGTCGAGGATAATGCGGAGCTGTGTCAGGTATTCTTCAACATGCTGGAATCGCTGAACTTCAGTACCGTCTTCGCCCAGGACGTCACCGGCGCCCTGCAAATCCTGAACGACCTGGGTCCGACCGGCCACATTGACCTGTTGTTGACGGATGTCATCCTTCCCGGCGGCAAGAGCGGCTTTGACCTGGCGGTCCAGGCACAGGAGCGCTGGCCGGACATGAAAACCATCCTGATTTCGGGCTACCCCGAGGCGGATCTTGTCGCAAAAGGACTGCGGAAGAATCAGTTCCCGCTGCTTTCCAAACCGTTCCGGAAAACCGATCTACTGGCCGTGCTGGAGCGAGAATTCACCCATGAGGATACGGACAAAACACTGTCCCTGATCACTGGTTCGGTCGCAATATAAGCCGCTTCACCGCCGTTCGGTCGCGCATCTGCATCAGGGCATCGCGGTACCGGTCCAGGGGAAAGCTTTCCGAAGCTGCCGGCACCAGTTTCCCCGATTCGAAAAGGCTGAACAGTTCGGTAAAACAGGCCGCCATCCGGGCAGGCTCCCGCTTGCGGTAATCGCTGACCTGCAATCCACTGACCTCGATATTTTTCAGCAACAGGTAATTCGCGCGGATTTCGGGTATCCGGCCGGCAGCAAAACCGATCACGACCAGACGCCCCCGCCACGCCAGCGCGCGGATCGCCGCGTCGAAAATGTCGCCGCCCAGCGGATCGATGACAATATCGGCGCCTTCACCGGCATTGGCCGCAAAGACCTGTTCACGAAGCGTATTCCGCAGGTCCTCACGGGACAGGTCAATGGCCGCAGCCGCACCCGCCCGCAGGGCACCCTCCACCCGGTCCGGTCCCGAAACGCCGGCCAGGACCTTCGCGCCCCAGGCCCTGGCGAGTTGAACCGCAGCATTGCCGACGGCGCCCGTCGCGCCGAGCACCAGGACGCTTTCCCCTGACCGGAGCCGCGCACGGTCCTGCAGCGCGAACCATGCCGTATCGAACGCCAGCGCCATCGAGGCCGCATCGGTGAACGACAGGCTGTCCGGCAACCGAAAATACTGTCCCTCGGGAACTGCCACCAGTTCGGCATAACCGCCATGTTCCGCCAGGGTCAGGACCCGATCGCCCGGCCGGACATCCGCCACGGCACTGCCGACGGCTTCGACGGTTCCGGCCGGCAACTTGCCCGGTGCAAAGGGTAAATCCGGAAGAAACTGATATTTGCCTTCCATTACCAGCAGGTCGACGAAATTGACGGCGACGGCCTGAACCCTGACCAGCACGTCATGCGGCCCGGGTACCGGGTCGGGCAACGTGCCCAGTTGCAGATCGGCGATATCGCCGAATTTTTCGATCACGACCGCGCGCATTTCCGGTTCCTAGCCCCCTTTCCGGTTCTGCCAGCGCACCGGGACAGGCGACAGCGCACCCTTTGCAATCCGTTCCACCAGCGCCCGTTTCAAAATCTTGCCGCTCGCGGTCAACGGGATATCGTCGAGCAGCAGCCAGTATTCGGGCATGTCGTATCGCGACAGACCCGACGCATCCAGATGACACAAAAGTTCTTCCGGAGTTATCGTGGCGCCATCATCCGGCATGACCGCGAGACAGACCTTTTCGCCAAGCCGCGCATCCGCGACAGGCACGGCGGCGGCGCGCCGTACCGCGTCATGGCCCATCGCCAGGCTTTCAATC
>CAXBEC010000603.1:0-2435 GCA_963974145.1 uncultured Alphaproteobacteria bacterium
CGGCAACCCTGCCGGATGCCAGCAGCGCCGGCGGATTCCTGGGTTGGCTAGACAAACTTCTTTCGGATTAGGGCGGTAACATGCATCCTGCAGGCTCCATCATTCTGTTCACAACCGCGTCCGGCCTCGGATACGGATTGCTTTTTGTCATCGGGCTTTTTTCTGCCTTTTCCGGTACCACGCCTTCTCCAGCCTTTGGCGCCGTTGCTCTCGGCATCGCGCTGGGCACCGTGACGATCGGATTGCTGTCCTCGACCTTCCATCTGGGCCATCCCGAACGTGCGTGGCGCGCCGTCAGTCAATGGCGGTCCTCCTGGCTGTCGCGCGAAGGCGTGATGGCACTTCTGGCCTATGTGCCGGCTGTCTATTTCGCCGCCGGCTGGGTCTTCTTCGGTACGGATATCACCGCCTGGCAGGCCAGCGGTATCCTGACCGCTCTCATCGCCCTGCTGACAGTCGCCTGCACGTCGATGATCTACGCTTCCCTGAAAGCCATACCCCGATGGCATAACAGCTGGGTACCCGCGAACTATCTGCTGTTCGCACTGATGTCAGGCGTCCTCTGGTTCGACGCCTTGTTGCGGATATTCGGCTACGCCTATTCCAACCTGACGATCATTGCCACGGTATCCGTGATCGCAGCCCTGCTGGCCAAATGGGCCTATTGGCGTTCCATTGACAATGCACAACCAGTCGCGACAGTAGGTTCCGCCACCGGACTTGGCACGGGCAACGATGTCCGCCTTCTCGAATCGCCGCATAGCGGCGGCAATTACCTGCTGAATGAAATGGGGTTTCAAATTGCCCGAAAGCATGCCGAGAAGCTGCGTAAACTGGCGATCCTGCTGACATTCCTGCTGCCGGTCTGCCTGTGCGCCATTGCCCTGTTGTCATCCGGTACCGTGGCAACCGTTGCGATTGTCCTCGCGGCC
Organism: uncultured Alphaproteobacteria bacterium; assembly: GCA_963974145.1. GTDB lineage: Bacteria > Pseudomonadota > Alphaproteobacteria > UBA8366 > MarineAlpha4-Bin1. The sequence goes on from CAXBEC010000603.1 coordinate 933, forward strand.
CTGACGGCGCAAACCGGCATTACGGTAGAACGCTGGCTGTTTTTTGCGGAAGCCCAGCACGTCATGGCGTTGTATTACGGCAGGCCGCTCGGCAACAGCTAGACATCCCGGAACTGCTGCCGGCAATGGCCCCCGTCGGCATTGCGGCGGCGCAAGCAGAAAACGGGCAGGCTGTTACTGGCCTGCCCGCTTCCCAGGCACCGCTTTAGTCTTCGTCGTCACCATAGATTTCGGCAGCGACTCGCCCCGCATTCACAGCTGTCGGCCAGCCGGAATAGAAGGCAAGATGCGTAATCATGCCGCCGATTTCCTCTTTCGTTACACCGTTATCCAGCGCGCGACGCATATGGCCGCGCAACTCATCGGTGCGGTACAGGGCCGTCAGAACCGCGATGGTGATGAGGCTTCGATCGCGCTTCGAAAGATCGGTCCGTTCCCACACATCACCAAACAGAACATCGTCGCGAAGCTGGCCGAGTTTCGGGACCAGTTCATAAGGGGTCTTCTTCGCCATTGTCAGGCTCCTTTCGCCGTTATTGATTAGATTGCCGCACCAACCGGACCGGATGGCGCGCTGACTTTCCTCCCACTGCATCGGGCAGCAGCGTCCCAATAACCTATAAACCGCCGGTAACGGCGCGTCGATGGGGCGGATGCACGGCAGCGATTGTTCTCGCGTATTCGTTGATGATATCGTTGCTTAATGCATATCGGGATGTTCATGGAATTTGGATTACGCCCCGACGGCTCTGCCGAAGGCGCGTTCAGGGAAGGTTTTGCCCTCGTCGATGCTGCTGAATCCTGGGGCCTCGACAGTGCCTGGCTGTCGGAATTCCATTTTTCGCCGGACCGGTCGGTCCTTTCCTCGCCCATTGTGACGGCAAGTGCTATGGCGGCGCGCACCAAACGCATGCGCATTGGAACGGCGGTCTATGTCCTGCCGCTGACAAACCCGCTGCGCATTGCGGAAGAAGTCGCCACGCTGGACCAGATCAGCGAGGGACGGTTCGATTTCGGCATTGGCCGGAGTGGCTTCGTGGGGCAGTACAACAGTTACAATATCGACTACAGCGAAAGCCAGGGCCGCTTCACCGAAGCCGTCGAAATCCTGCAGGCGGCCTGGTCCGGTGAAACTTTTTCGTATGACGGCAAATACTTCAAGGTAAACGATGCTCTCGTTGTGCCGCAGCCCGTGCAGAAGCCGCACCCGCCAATGCGGATCGCGGCGGCATCGGCCGGAACGTTCGCAACTGTCGCCCGGCAGGGCGTTCCGCTTTTCGTCGGACTGCGCGGTGACGGACTGGAAACACTGAAAAACAGTATCGGCGTCTACCGGTCAACCTGGAGCGAAGCGGGGCATAAAGGAACCGGCAGTGTCTATCTTCGTGTCCCGATGTATGCGGCCACAACACCAAGCGCCGCGGTGGAAGAGCCGAAGAGGTCAATTCTCTGGTATTTCGAACGGCAGGCACAACTACTGGCATCCGCTGGTCGCAATCGTGG
>CAXBEC010000604.1:0-2423 GCA_963974145.1 uncultured Alphaproteobacteria bacterium
CGGACGGATGAAATTCTGGACCGATGCACCAAATGCGGGCGCTGCGTCGAGGCCTGTCCGATGCCGGGGCCCGCGGGGATTGATATTACCGCCTCTGGTGATATTGCTGCCGGCGTGCTGGATATCATCCGCACCGGCAGTGGCCCGGCGGATTCCGAGGCCTGGGTGTCCGCCTCTTCCGGCAGCGGGGCCTGCATCGATGCCTGCAATGACGGCATCAACCCGCGCTTCATGATCCGCCTGGCCCGGGTGGCCCGTTCGGCGAAGAAGGAATCCGGCGCGGTCCTGGCCGACGGCAAGGCGCGGTTCCAGAAGATGGCGCGCGGCGTCCGGGTGCTGTCTCGTCTGCAATTATCGCCGCTGGAACTGGCGCGGCTGACCCGGGCGCCGAAGGGACAGGAACCCGAAGAACCCGAAATCGTCTTCTACACCGGCTGCAATGTGCTGAAGACGCCGCATATCGCGCTGCTGTGTCTCGATGTGCTGGACCGGCTTGGAACCCGCTATGCAGTGTATGGCGGGCCGTCGGATTGTTGCGGCATCCTGCAGATGCGCGCCGGCGACGTCGCCAATGCCGGACGGCAGGGCGGCCGGACGGTAGAGCGCTTTTTCGATACCGGCGCCGATCAGGTGCTCTCCTGGTGTCCGACCTGCAACATCCAGTTCGGCGAAGCGGTCCTCCCGAGTGCTTCGGTCGATGACAATTTCGGCATGACGATGTTTTCGGTCTGGCTGGAGAGCCGGATGGACGAGTTGAAGAGCCTGTTTGTGCACCCCGTCAACAAGAGGGTCGGCCTGCATGAACATGCCGGCGCCAACGGCGTGACGGAATCGGTTATAAGGATCCTCAAGCAGATACCCGGCCTGGAATTCGTTGATCTGGAAATGCCGACACTGGGGTATCAGTGCACCTCGCTGTCCGGCACACCCGATTACCAGAAAAACGCCCATGATGATCAGCTGCGTATCGCGGCCGAGGCGGGGGTCACAACCCTGGCGGGTATCTATCATTCCTGCCACCGCGATTTCTGCCAGCATGAAAAGGAATGGCCGTTCGAGGTCGTGAATTTCATGGAACTCGTCGGTGAGGCAATGGGCGTGACGCGCCCCGATATGTTCAAGCATTTCAAACTGATGGAAGACGTCGATGCGGTGATCGACGAATGCGACGACATGATTGAACAGCATGGCCTCGACCGCGACGAGGTCCGCGAAGTACTGATCGCCGACATGTTCGGCGGCAAGGCACCGGCCGGAAAGGGCGCAGCGGCATGAGCGACCTGTCCGCCGTCTTCGATCTGATCGACCGGATCACCTGCCTCGATATCGGCCGTCGCGGGGTGGCCGGGCTGTATGAACCGGCGCGGGCGCGCAATGACGAAGCGCTCTGCGCGGCGGCGGCGCGGTCGCTGGCCGGATTATCGCGCGGTGACCATGTGATCATCCTGACCGGGTCGCTGACCCGTTCGAATGTCGATACGGGCATTGCGGAAAACGATGGCCCCATGGGTGTTGCCTCGCTGGCGCGGGCGATCACCCACGGCTTCAATGCGATCCCCGTCATCGTCGTCGACGAGTCGATATGCGACAAGATGGCGGCAATCACGCGGGTCGCGGGCCCGAATGTCGTGACTCTCGAGCAGGCGCGGATCGCCGTAGATACGCCGCGCTTTACCAGTGTCGCGGTGGTACAGGGCGGTCATATCGACGATGCGGCGGCGAAGGCGCAGGCGGCTGCGATGATCGCGGATATGCGGCCGAAGGCGGTGATTTCCGTAGAACGGGCGGGGCTCAGTGCCGACGGGACCTACCGCAACGCGCGTGGCGAGGATTATAGCGCGGGACGGGCGCGGCTCGACCATATCGTGCTGGAAGCCGCCCGGCAGGGCATTCCGACCATCGGCATCGGCGATGGCGGCAACGAGATCGGCATGGGCGCCGTCCGGGACGCTGTTGAAGCGCATATTCCGCACGGTAAGGTGCTGTGTGCGGAGATCGCGACCGATGTCCTGATCCCGGCGGGCGTGTCCAACTGGGGCTGCTACGGCGTCGCAGCGGCACTGGCGGTGCTGGCGGGCAATCTCGACCTTGCCCATACGCCGGACCTTGAGCGGCGGCTGCTGGAAGCCGCGCCGCAAATCGGACTGGTCGACGGCACCACCGGCCGGCTGGAGCCGACGGCGGATGGATTGCCGCTGGCGACCCATACGGGGCTCGCCGAATTGCTGTGGACGGTGGCGCGGCGCGGTATTGAAACAGGCGGCAAGCCGACCTTCGCCACGATTTAACCGACCCGAAGTTATCGTTTGTCGATAACGGGTTGCGCGGCCCCTTAGATGACTTGAGCTGGAATTTCGGGTACAAGGCAGTGTGGGTGGGGGCCCATAGCAGCGGGTCAAATTGTGACGCTGGTCGACTATTCG
>CAXBEC010000605.1:0-2416 GCA_963974145.1 uncultured Alphaproteobacteria bacterium
ATCATACAGATGGGCCCGCTTGAACTCGATATGCGGCGGGCTGAGGCCGAGCGGCTTGTTGATGACGAGGTCGGCCACGATGGCGCCGACCCATGCGACGGCGATATTGGCATACAGCCCCAGGATATGTTCCAGCGCCTGGAAAATGCCCATTTCCATCAGCACCAGTGCGATGGCGACATTGAAAACCAGCCAGACGACCCGGCCCGGATGGCTGTGGGTCAGGCGGGAAAAGAAATTCGACCAGGCGATCGACCCGGCATAGGCATTGGTCACGTTGATCTTTATCTGCGACAGGACAACGAAGACCCCCATCAGGCCGAGGGCAATTTCCGGCGAACTGACCATCTGCTGAAACGCGATCAGGTACATCTGCGTCGGTTCGGCGGCATGTTCCGCAGGGACGCCACCGGACAGTGCGAAATAGGCGAGGAACGATCCCGCGAACAGCTTGATCGCGCCCAGCACGATCCAGCCGGGGCCGGCGGCCAGCAGCGACGCCCACCATTGCAGGCGGCGGCCTTTGCTTTGCCGGGGCAGGAAGCGCAGGAAATCCACCTGCTCGCCGATCTGCGCGACCAGCGAGAAGACGACGGCGGCGGCGGCGCCGAAGACCAGGATATTGAAGGCCCCGTCCGTCGGGCCGGACCGTCCTGCATAGCGGGTCCAGTCGTCAATCGAGGCGATGCCGTTCGCGCCGATGAACAGGAACGGCAGCAGGTGCAGCACGATCCAGAAGGGCTGGGTCCAGAGCTGGAACCGGCTGATGAAGGTGATGCCGTGCGTCACCAGGGGAATCACGATCAGCGCGCTGATCAGATAGCCGATACTGAGCGGCACCCCGAAACACATCTCCAGCGCCAGCGACATGATGGCGGCTTCGAGCGCGAAAAAGATGAACGTGAACGAAGCGTATATCAGCGATGTGATCGTCGAGCCGATATAGCCGAACCCGGCACCCCGCGTCAGCAGGTCGATATCGACGCCATATTTGGCGGCGTAATAGGAAATCGGGACACTGGTGAGGAAGATCAGCATGCCAACGACCGCGATGGCCAGCGCCGCATTTGAAAACCCGTATTGCAGCGTGATCGTACCGCCGATGGCTTCCAGCGCCAGGAAGGAAATGGCGCCGATCGCCGTATTGGCGACGCGGAAGGACGACCATTTGCGCGCGCTCAATGCCGTGAACCGCAGGGCGTAGTCTTCCAGGGTCTGGTTGGCGACCCACTTGTTGTACTGCCGCCTGACCCGAACGACTCTTTGCTGCGATGTCATGACCGGTGCTGCCCACGCATGCTGTCGGCGTCTGTTCGCCACCTGTATCCGCCAGCATGCAAATGCTGCAACGCAATATAACCTGTCAGGCGACCGTTTGTCCCCCGATTTCTGGAATCGTATGGCCGTTTTTTCATCGCCGGCCCTGGATTACAGGCGCGTTGGGCGTCGGTATGTTGAAAAACCATTATAAAACAATGTATTAATGTTGTTTTGGTTTGGGCCCGATAGCCGGAAACTCGCCTGTCTGACCCTGATGTCGGAAACCGTACCGGGTCATTTGACGCACGGCCATACGTCATTCGACGTATTGTTGCACCGCACCCAATTCAGGGATGCTCCTTCCATCGGGTGTTGAGCCGCCCGGTTCAACAAGAAACCAGATGTATAGGAAGGAGCCACCATGCAACGCGACAACAAACCGGCTTCGACGCCCAGTTCCCCCGCCCGACGCAAGGTATCGTTGGGCGCTGCGGCACTGATCGTTGGATCGATGTTGCCACTTTCCGCCTTCGCAGCGGATTTTCCGACAGACAAGGTAAACACGACAGGCCTCGCCGTCACCGATGATGTGGTGAAGGTCGGCATTCTCCATTCCGTGACCGGCACGATGTCGATTTCGGAAACCGGTTCGGTCCAGGCTGAAAAACTGGCCATCTCGCAAATCAACGAGATGGGCGGGGTGCTCGGCCGGAAGATCGAGTTCATTCAGGAAGACGGCGCCAGCGACTGGCCGACCTTTGCCGAAAAAGCCAAGAAGCTGCTGGTCAGTGACAAGGCGGCCGCGGTATTCGGTTGCTGGACCTCGGCGTCCCGCAAGGCGGTCCTGCCGGTCTTCGAACAGTATAACGGCATGCTCTACTACCCGACCTTCTATGAAGGCCTCGAAGAATCGCCGAACGTTATCTATACGGGCCAGGAAGCGACCCAGCAGATCATCGCCGGCATCGACTGGATTGTGAAAGAGAAGGGCGCCAAGAGCTTCTACCTGCTCGGTTCCGACTATATCTGGCCGCGCACCTCCAACAAGATCGCGCGCAAGCATATTGAAAAGCTCGGCCTCAAGGTCGTTGGCGAAGAGTACTATCCGCTTGGCCACACGCAGTTCAATTCGGTCATCAACAAGATCAAACTGCGC
>CAXBEC010000606.1:0-2416 GCA_963974145.1 uncultured Alphaproteobacteria bacterium
CAGGTCCTTGGCGATGCCCGACAGGGCCTGCGCCGCCATGACGAAGGCGACGGACGTCCAGCGTGACCATTCGGGCGACAATTGCGCCAGCATGCCAAGGGCGGCAATCTGCAGCGCCAGCCCGCCGAACAGCGTTGCCTTCAGTCCCACCCGCGCGGCGATCCAGCCGCCGACCAGATTGGTAACGATGCCGAAGAATTCGTAGAACAGGAACAGGAAGGCGACTTCCAGCGGGCTGTAGCCCAGCGTGTGGAAATGCAGCAGCACGAGCATCCGCAACGCGCCATCCGTCAGCGTGAAGCCCCAATAGGCCGACGTGACGACGGCATAGTTGCGGATATCGGTCATGCCGCTTTCCTGCCCAGGCTGGCGCCGATCTTCGAAACCAGCTCCATCATGCGGTTCACATAGCCGATTTCATTGTCGTACCAGGCGAGGATCTTCACCTGGGTGCCGTTGGTTACCAGGGTCGAAGGGCCGTCGATGATGGACGATCGTTTGTCGTTCACGTAATCCGCTGAAACCAGGGGCCGCTTTTCATACCCCAGAATGCCTTTCAATTCCCCGGCGGCCGCATCCTGGAATAGTGCGTTGACCGTATCGACATCGGTCTTGCGTTCCAGTTCGAAAACGCAGTCTGTCAGCGACCCGTTCAGCATGGGCACGCGGACGGCCAGCCCGTTCAGCTTCCCCTTCAGTTCGGGGTAGATCATCGTGATCGCGGTCGCCGAACCGGTGGTCGTCGGAATCATGGACAGGACCGCCGAGCGGGCGCGCCGCAGATCCTTGTGCGGCCGGTCCACCAGGACCTGGGTATTGGTAATGTCATGGATCGTCGTAATCATGCCGTGGCGTATGCCAAGCGCGTCATGCAATACCTTCACTACCGGCGCCAGGCAGTTTGTCGTGCAGGAGGCCGCGGTGACCAGATGATGCCGTTTCGGGTCGTACTGGTCGTCATTGACGCCCATGACGATATTCAGCGCGCCCTCCTTGACCGGCGCGGCGACCACGACTTTTGCGATGCCCTTTTCGAAATAGGGGGCCAGGGCGGCTTCGGTCTTGAATTTGCCGCTGCATTCGATCATCACGTCGATGCCGTAATCCTCCCAGGGGGTATCCTGCGGCGAAGGATGCTGCGTGAACGGGATGGTCTTTCCGTCGACATGGATGGAGGTATCGTCAAAGCCGATATTGCGGTCCCAGCGGCCGTGGACAGAGTCGAACTCCAGCAGGTGTGCCGCGACTTCCGCGTCCCCTGCGGTTTCATTGATATGGGCGAACTCGATGCCGGGCCAACCCCAGGATTCCCGCAGGGCCAGGCGGCCCATGCGACCGAATCCGTTGATGCCAATTCTCACGTCAGCGTACCTTTCTTCGCCGGAATATTACCAATACCAATAATGTCAGATAGTCCGGTTTTCAATTTCGCTCAATTGCCAATCTGCAACTGTCACAATAGATTAATATCAGACCCGTTGGGAGAATTGCCATGAGGGAGGGAATAGCATGACTGAAATTCGCCGGCTGAACCAGAATATCGGGGCGGAGGCCATCGGTTACGATCTCAGCAAGCCTTTGCCGCCGGACCAGGTGGCGGAACTCAACCAGGCGCTGCTGGACAATCTGGTCGTTGTCATCCGGGGGCAGGACCTGGACGCGACCCAGTACCGGGATGCGATGGCGCAGTTCGGCGAAACGATGCTGCAGCACCGCGAAGCGTTCCGCCTGCCGGAATGCCCCGATGTCAGCCGGGTCGTGAACCGCGAGAAAATGCGCCCGGCGGCGATGTGGCATACCGACCACACCAACCACGAATTACCGCCGAAAATGACAATCCTTTATGCCCGCAAACTGCCCAGTAAGGGCGGCGACACCTGCTTCGCCAGCATGTATGCCGGGTATGAAAGCCTGCCGGAAGAAGACCGTCGCAAGCTGGAAGGCATGGTGACGATCAACAGCATGGAAAAGGATAACCCGACCTATTCGGCAACGGACAGGGACGAATATGACGGCGGTGTTCCCCATCCGCTGATCCGAACCCATCCCGAAACCGGCAAGAAGGCGGTGTATTTCCACCTCACCAAGGCGCAGGGTATCCAGGGCATGCCGACTGAGGCGGTGCGTCCCTTCCTGGAAGGGTTGCTGGAAAAAGTGGTGCAGCCCGAATGGGTCTACCGCCATCACTGGGAAATGGGCGATGTGGTGATCTGCGACAATCGCTGCGCGCTGCACCGCGCCGATCCGAATTACGACCAGGCGGAGGAACGGCTGCTGTGGCGGGTCATTCTTCGGGGCGATCGCCCGCACTAGGATCGGGGACGACGACCGGCGCGAAGCTGTCCGCCTGCGCAATCTTCCAGTCCTGGGCATAGAAGCATGATTCCGGATCGCTCAGCAGTTCGCCGGGTTTCAG
>CAXBEC010000607.1:0-2411 GCA_963974145.1 uncultured Alphaproteobacteria bacterium
CCGACGACCAGCTCCCAGTCCGCCTCGTCGATCTCCAGCGCCGGCTTGGCCTGCACCAGCCCGGCATTGTTGACCAGGACGCCGATCGCGCCCAGTTCGACCTCGACCACCCGGACGGCTTCGGCGACGCTGTCTGGATCGGTCACGTCCAGCGGCACCGGCAGGGCGTGGCCGTCAAATGCGGCGATCTCGGCGACCAGGCTCTCCAGCCGGTCAGTGCGCCTTGCGGCGACGGCGACCTTGGCGCCGGCCTTCGCCAGGGTGACGGCGAAATGCCGCCCGATCCCGCTCGATGCCCCGGTGACGAGGGCGACGCGGTCCTGCAGGGGCTGGGTCATGCGGTTCCTTTCGCGGTTTCGCGCAGGGTGAATTTCTGGACCTTGCCGGTCGATGTCTTCGGCAGGGGACCGAATACGATACGCGTCGGGCATTTGAAATGCGCCAGATTGTCCCGGCAGTAGGCGATGACCGCCGCTTCGGTCAGCGCGGGGCCGTCCGGCTTCAGGGAAACGAAGGCGCAGGGCGTTTCGCCCCAGCGTTCATGGGGCGCGGCGACGACGGCGGCTTCCATGATGTCGGGATGCCGGTACAGCACCTCCTCGACCTCCAGGCTGGAGATATTCTCGCCGCCGGAGATGATGATGTCCTTGGCCCGGTCCTTGATCTCGATATAGCCGTCGGGATGCTTCACCGCCAGGTCCCCCGTATGCAGCCAGTCGCCGCGGAAGGCCTCCGCCGTGGCCGCCGGGTTCTTCAGGTAGCCCTTCATCACCGTATTGCCGCGCAGCATCAGCTCGCCGATGGTCTCGCCATCCGCCGGCACCGGGGTCATGGTTTCGGGGTCGATGATGTCCTGCGCTTCCAGGGTCACGTAATTCACGCCCTGGCGCGCCATTTTCGCCGCCCGTTCGTTCATGGGCAGACCGTCCCAGTCCGGCTGCCAGGCGCAGACCGTGGACGGGCCGAAGCATTCGGTCATGCCGTACAGATGGGTGACCTTGAAGCCCATGGCCTCCATCTGCTCGATCACGGCGCTGGGCGGCGCGGCGCCGCCGGTCGCGACCTCGACCTTATGGTCGAAGCGGCGCTTTACCGTTTCCGGCGCATGGATCAGCGCGGTCAGCACCACCGGCGCGCCGCACATATGGGTCACCCCATGTTCCGCGATCATCGGGAAGATCAGCGCCGGGTCGACATCGCGCAGGCAGACATGGGTGCCGCCGACGGCGGTCACGCCCCAGGTATAGGTCCAGCCGTTGCAATGGAACATCGGCAGGGTCCACAGGTAATGCGAATCCGCATTGACCCCGAAGGTCATCGCATTGCCCATGGCGTTCAGATAGGCGCCGCGATGGTGGAAAACGACGCCTTTCGGGTTGCCGGTCGTACCGGAGGTGTAGTTCAGCGCGATGGAATTCCATTCATCCGTCGGCCCCTGCCACGGGAATTCCGCGTCGCCTTCCGCGATGAAGGATTCGTAGTCGAGATCACTGATCCTGCCGCCGCTCTTCGCCAGCGGGTCGTCGATCTCGATCACCAGAGGGGGATGGGACATGCGGCCCAGCGCATCTTTGACGATGGGCGCGTATTGGCGGTCTGCGATGAAAACCTTCGCGCCGCCATGTTCCAGGATGAAGGCGACGGTTGCGGCGTCAAGCCGGGTATTGATGGCATTCAGGATAGCGCCGAGTACGGGGATGCCGAAATGGCACTCCAGCATTTCCGGAATATTGGGCGCCATGACCGCCACAGTGTCGCCAACCCCGACCCCCCGGGCCGCGAGCGCCGATGCCAGTTGCCGGCTACGGGTGTAGAATTCGCGATAGGTTTCCCGGCGATTACCGTGGATAATCGCTGTTTTCTCGGGATACACATGTGCGCTGCGCCGCAAGAAGCTCAGTGGCGACAGCGGCGTGTAGTTTGCGTTGCCTTTCTCGAGCCCCTGTTCGAAGGGGGACGGCGAACTATCCAATATTCACGCTCCGGTATGTGAAGGTTCTTTTTGCTCGCGCATATCCGCAGGCCTCAGCTATGGTTTGCCGTGACGCAGGAAAGGTCAAGACACGATCTAATCGTTTGGACAGGATGCCATGACCAGTATGACGAACATTGTTGTCGCAGGAGGTGATGCGGATGCAGCCATTGCACGCATCGAAATGCTGGCCCCGGCCGGCTATGCCGGACTGGCTGTATCCAATGGTCTCGATGTGCAGGAGTACGTTGTAAACCGCCAGCCGGATCTGGTGCTGATCGAAGGTGATTTTTCCGATGTGGATGCGTTCGAAGTGGTTCGGAAGCTGAAACGCAATACCGACACAATGCATATTCCCGTGGTCATGCTGAATGCCGATGCGGCGCCCGAAATGCGCCAGGAAGGTCTTGAATCGGGGCTGGGCGACATGATTGCCCGG
>CAXBEC010000608.1:0-2410 GCA_963974145.1 uncultured Alphaproteobacteria bacterium
GGCGGCCAGTTGATGAGGTTTTCGAGGCGGCGGCATGGACCCTCGGGTCAAGCCCTCCCCGCTCAGTCCGCCGCCTGTGCCTGCCGCTTGCCGAAACCCGCATCGAAACGCGGCGCCACGTCGGCGGCAAAGCGGCGGTACATCTCGCGGCGCACTTCCTTCGGCACGCCGGGGGTCGAGGTCGAGACCAGGAAGTAGTTGAAGCCCAGATCGTTCATCGCCTGCACCCGCCGCGCGATCGTATCCGGGCTGCCGACGAAGTTCTGGTCCATCAGCGGACCCAGATTGTCCGGGTTGGTCATCGCCTTCATGTTGCCGAACATCTTGGAGAAAACCGCGTAATCCTCGATCCCTTCCCAGTGATTGGCATCGACCTCGTAATGTTTCGCCTGTACCTCGAAATTGCGCGGCAGGTAATTGCGCGCCAAGTCGCGGGCCTCCTCGTCGGTATCCGCGATGAAGCATTTGATCTGGATCGGCGTCGTGACGTCGGTCACCTTCCCCGCTTCGGCCGCCGCCACGCGCCAGTTGCCAAGGATCTTTGCCAGTAGCGAATCCGGGAACTGCGCCAGGCAGAGCGGCGGCAGGCCGAGCTTGCCCATGATCGTGCCGCTGCCGGGGCTGCCGATGGCGCCGTAGAAATTGACCTTCTTGCCAGTCGGTGCCGGGCGGATACGGATTTCGCGCGGGATGTCGTAATATTTCCCCTTGAAGGTGAAGGGCTCGCCGGTCAGCCCGGTTTCGACGATGCGGTAGATTTCATCGAAGCGGCCGCGCGCCTCGCGCATGTCCACGCCATAGGCATCGTATTCCGACTTCGCGGTGCCGCGGCCGATGCCAAGATGCAGCGTACCGCGCGTCAGCGTGTTGACCATCGAGATTTCCTCGGCAAGGCGCAGCGGGTGGTACCAGGGCAGCACCAGTACCGAGGTGCCGAGGCTGAGATCCGGGCAAGCCGCGGCGATATGCGCCATGAACAGCAGCGGGCTGGGCGTCGGGTAGTAATCGCTGAAATGATGTTCCAGCAGCCAGGCGGCCTCGTACCCCATCGCCTGCCCCAGCCTGCAGTCCTCGATCACGTCCTGATAGAGGTCGTGGTCGGATACCGGCCCCTCGCTCGATGGCGCGACCTGGAAGCCGAAGGTGATTTTGCTGTTGCCGCTCATTCCCAATTCCCTGAATTTCCTGCACAGTGATGGCTGAACGATAGGGCTCTCGCGCCACGCGATCAATCGCGCGGGGGTAGAGCCGCAACAATCCGACAAGGAGCAATGGTGGAAATGGTTGAAAATTCTCTGGGATTCATCGGGCTGGGCGATATGGGCGGACCGATGGCGGGGCGCCTGCTGGACGCGGGATACGCGCTCAGCGTCTATGACGTGCGCAAAGACGCGATGGCCGCAGCAGTGGCGAAGGGCGCAACGGCCTGTTCCAGCCCGGCCGATGTCGCCAACCGCGAAGCCACCGTTATGGTCAGCCTGCCGACCCCTGATGTGGTGCGCGCGGTGGCACTGGGACCGGACGGAATCATTGAAGGCAGCACCGTGAAAACCTATATTGACCTGTCGACCAGCGGCGCCAGCACCGCGAAGGCGGTATCCGAGGGGCTGGGCGCGAAGGGCATCCAGTCACTGGACTGCCCGGTCAGCGGCGGTATCCGCGGGGCGGAGGCCGGCACCCTGTCACTCATGCTGTCCGGCCCGGAGACGCTGCTGGACGCCAACCGCCCGGCGCTGGAGGTCATCGGCGACAACCTGTTTTTCATCGGCGCGGAGCCGGGGCTGGGCCAGACCATGAAGCTGGTCAACAACTTCCTGTCGGCCGCCAACAACATCGCCGCTGCCGAGGCCTGCGTGATGGGCGCCAAGGCGGGAATCGACCCGAAGGTGCTGCTCGACGTGGTCAACGCCAGCAGCGGCTACAACTCTGCCACACGGGACAAATACCCCTTCGCGGTCCTGACCCGCACCTTCGCCAAGAGCATGAAGCAGAAACTGCTGCTCAAGGACGTGGCGCTGTGCATGACCGAGGCAGAGGCGATGAAGGTACCGATGTGGCTCGGCAACACGGTCCGCCAGTTTCTCAGCTACGCCGTCAGCCAGGGTACGGGGGATGATACGTCCGTGTCGCTGATCAAGCATGTCGAAGGCTGGGCCGGGACGGAATTCGGCGGGGAGAAATATCGGAAGTAAATGGAGTTGGGCCGCGGTGGCCGGGAGGGCTGCCGCGGCTTCCTTCTTCAATTTAGACCAGCCTGAACAGTCGGTGCGGCGGTCCGGCTTTCCGCTGCCGCGACATGACATGTTGCATTCACCGCCTGGGGAACTAGGTTGGACCGGCGTTTTACCTCTCAGAATTGGAGATTTTTTCGTTATGTCCGTACAACTGGCCGAAACGGCGGAAGACGTTT
>CAXBEC010000609.1:0-2399 GCA_963974145.1 uncultured Alphaproteobacteria bacterium
TTATTCTGCCGGGCAAGGATGACGCCGAAAATAGTTTCGTCACCAATCGCGGACTGCAATAGCCGCACGCATCTCGCCGGGGCGGAAAGCATCAGCGCTAAAGGTTACTGGAATTTATCGCTTTGGCGCCGGCAGTGGCGCCAGACGCGCGCCTCGTGCGGGCCGTTCCCCTAGTGAATATCCACCTCACATATGCTGCCGCTGTTTCTGGCATCATCGACTGGAAGAAAACCTTTTCGAAAGATTTCCCCGCAAGCGATGAACAGAGGAGCTTTCCAGAGAGAGCCGTCAATATTCGCAAAAGGAATGGTGGGCGCGGTAGGGTTTGAACCTACGACCCCTACGATGTCACCGTAGTGCTCTCCCGCTGAGCTACGCGCCCATTCCAGACGCGGTTATATCGATTTAGACAACGATTGCAAGTCTTCCCGTATCTCGATTTTCAAACCGGCCGTGCAATCATCATCTGGACATGGCTGACGAGCTCCGAAAGCGCGAACGGTTTGGACAATACCCGTGCCCCCTGCGAAATGACATCCGTTGCCCGCAGCGCCTTTTCCGCATAGCCGGTGACGAACATTACCCGAAGTTCTGGCGAATTGGCCATCATGAGACGCGCCAGGTCGATACCGTCCATGCCCGGCATATTAATATCCGTCACCAGCAGGTCGTAATTTCCGAGCCCCGCGCAGGTTACGGCGGATTCACCGCTGGGCATGGCGTTAACGTCGTGACCAGCCCGGCTCAGCGCGTTCGTCAGGAAGATACGCATCGCGTCATCATCTTCCGCTACGAGGATACGCGCCGCTGGCTTGCGTGGGTCTGCTGTCATCCAATTCGCTCTTTTTTTCGACGGAGGCATCAGCGCACTCCGACCCCTGATTACTCTGATACAGCGCTATCAATTACCGCTTCGTATAAAAAGACAGTTAACGGCTGACATTTTCCGTTCCGGAACAGGTTCCCGTAAATCCGCCTTGGCACGATACTTGCTATTGTATTGGCGTGATGAAATCATTCCCCCTATATCCCATCGCCACCCGCATACTGTGCATGGCTGTCGCTACTTTGCTGGCAAGTGCCCTGATTTCGCCGGTTGTTGCCGACACGACGGACCGCAACAGCGCGCTTTGCGATCAGGCGACCCGGGATGAAGAACAGCGCAGCCGGATTCCCTCGCGTCTTCTTTACGCCATCGCCACCACGGAATCGGGACGATGGGACCCGGAAACGCAGGAAAACTTTGCCTGGCCCTGGACTGTAACGTCGCAGGGAGAAGGAAAATTCTACCCGAGCCGGGAGGCCGCGATACAGGCAGTTGAAGCGCTGCAGCACGCCGGCGTGACCAATATCGATGTCGGCTGCATGCAGATCAATCTGGGCTACCATCCTGACGCATTCGACTCGCTGCATGAGGCGTTCGAACCCGCGCACAATGTGTCCTATGCCGCAACATTCCTGAACGAATTAAGGGTAAGCCGCCGTTCCTGGTCACGGGCCGTACGCTTTTATCATTCGTCGGATACGGAGCGGCAGACCTATTACGGCAAGAAAGTATACAGCGCCTGGCGAGTCATTCGCGCCCGGGACCGCCAGATCCAGTTGGCAGAAAACCGGAAGGCAGCCGAGGCCAGGCGGGCACAGAGAGTCGCCTCCCGGAACGTCACCGAAACCTCGACCGATGCACAGCCCGCGCCGCCGACGGCACTGCCACAGAATATCGCATGGCCGCCCCGGAGTTACCGTGCCTGGCAACAGACAGCGCGGGATGCCCGGGCAAGGGCCTTCAGTCCCCGGTAACACCGGTTCGCCGGGTCCATTGGCCGCATCGGGAGAGTGATGCTTCGCGTATACTTTTCCCGGAAAAATGTCTAACCTCAAAAGCCTATTCAACCCCGCCTGAACCGGAAGCCTGCTTTCGAAGACGGCTTTTCTGGATAGAATTCTGATGCCCGACAGGAAACAGCGCCCCATCGAAAACCCCGCCCTGCACGCCGAAATGGCGCTCGCGGCGCTGAGCACCGGTGTTCTGGTCTTTGATCAGGATGGCAACCTGGACTACAGCAACCACGCCGCACGACGGCTGCTTCCGCCGGCAACGATAACGATCGGCATCCAGCTGACCCTGGCCGGCCTGGCGCAGATGTTTCCGGGTCTCGACACGGACAGGAATGGTAAATCGGATCACAGGGTCAACGAGCGATGGCTGCAGGTCGGCGTGCAGAATGCCGAGAACGGCTCCGTAATCGTCCAGCTGACCGATATATCGGACCTGAAGCAGTCGGAGGGCACGCTGGTCAATGCCCGTGACATGGCCGTGCTGGCCGACCGCGCCAAGTCCGAATTTCTGGCCAATATGAGCCATGAACTGCGGACGCCGCTGAATGCCGTAATCGGGT
>CAXBEC010000610.1:0-2395 GCA_963974145.1 uncultured Alphaproteobacteria bacterium
GGCAGGAATTCGACCGCCAGCAGGCGCAACCCGCCGGCCATATGCAGGGCCAGCAGGACCACCAGCCCGGTTTCCGCCGCCTTGACCAGCGGATGTGCCGTCCAGTCGAGAAAGGCATCGAACCGCGCCCCGCCGTCGATCACCAGCGACAGCACATAGAGGTGGACCGGCAGGAACAGCGCCAGCGCCAGCCCCGAAACCCGATGCAGGATGAAGGCCCAGTAGGTCGGATGGTTGCGATGTGCGGCAAGCGCGCTCATGTGATCGCACCCACCGCGCGAACGCCCAGCACCAGCACCGCGAGACAGAACAGGGCCGCGACCGCATTCGGAACGATGCCGCGCCAGGCAGTCATTTCCTTTATCACGACCCGCAACCCGATGGCGCCGTGCACCGCCGCGGCCAGGATGAACAACCCGTAGATACCGCCCCAGAAGATACTGCCCTGGGTCCGGCCGAGGATTTCAGAGGCGGACAGGCCGCCCTGCACCGCATAGATCATGACGCCCAGATGCAGCAGCACCAGCGGCGCCAGGATCATCGCCGACAGCCGCTGCGCCGCGAACAGCCAGAGCTCCAGCCGTCCGCTCATAACCGGCCCTTCAGCAGCGCCGCCAGCGTCCGGCGCTTCAACCCGGCAATGGCGGCGGTCGGGCTCAGGCTCTTCGGGCAATGGGTCGAACAGCCCTGCTGGCTGTGGCAGGCATGGCAGCCCGCGTCCCCGGCCACCGGGGCCAGATGTGCTTCGGGGTCGGCGTCCCGTTCGTCATTGACCAGCGTCCAGACCCGGTTCAGCGCCGCCGGCCCCAGATAGTCCGGCTTCCAGGCAACCACGTCGCAGGCCGAATAACAGACGCCGCAGCCGATACATTCGATGGCCGCAGTGGCTTCCTTGCGTGCCGGGCTTTGCGGGTCCACTTCGGCGAATTTTAGCGAGGCGCCATCGCGTGGCATGAATCGCGCCCCGGCATCGCGCCATTTGTCGAAGAACACCGCCATATCGACGGCCAGATCCTTGATGAGGGGGAAATTGCGCAAGGGGCGGATTTCGATCTTCCCGTCCTCTTCAACCGCATCCACATGGGTCCGGCAGGTCCAGCGCGGCTTGCCGTTCACGGTCATCGCACAGGATCCGCACATCCCGACCCGGCAGGAAAACCGGTAGGACAGGCTCGCGTCCAGCTTCCGTTGCACATAGGTGACGACATCCAGGATCGTCTGGCTGGGCTGGCGCGGCACATTAAAGCTGTCGAGCCAGCCATCCTCGCCGCCACGCCATATATCCACCCGCAGCGATTTTCCCGTTTGCGTTTCTGTCACGGTCCGCCTTCCCTCTATCCCTCCGGCGCGCCATAATCCCGTCAAATCGTCATCATGACAATCCGGTATGGCGCGACCATCGAAGCCGGCCGGTATTCTGCGGGGAAGAACAAGATCATGCAAATGGGCAAATACGGGGTCTGGCATTCCTGCAATGCACTGACCAAACCGCAAATTTCGAAACTGGCAAAAGCCGTCGAGACGCTGGGATACGACGTCCTGTGGTATCCGGAATCCACGTCGCATGAATCAATGGCGCTGGGCAGCTTCCTGCTGGCCCAAACCGAAACCCTCGCCGTCGGCAGCGGCATCGCCAATATCTATGCCCGCGACGCCCTGTCCGCGATGGCCGGGCACAACACGCTGAACACGCTGTATGACGACCGCTTCGTGCTGGGGCTGGGCGTTTCGCACATGCCGCTGGTTGAAGGCGCGCGCGGCCATCAATACGGCAAGCCGGTGACAACAATGCGCGCCTATCTCGACGATATGGACGCCGCAAAGCTGGGCATTTCCGCCCCGGCGCGGAACATCGTGATCGGGGCGCTGGGGCCGAACATGCTGGCCCTGTCCCGCGACCGGACCTCGGGCGCCCTGCCCTATAACGTGACGCCGGAATACACTGCACAGGCACGGAAAATCATGGGCCCCGATGCATGGCTTTGTATAGAGCAGAAAGTCTGTCTGACAGAGGATGCCGGGACGGCCCGGGCGGTCGCCGCGGAAGGGTTGAGTCGCTACATGTCCTTTCCGAACTACTACAACAACTGGATCCGGTCCGGTTTTTCCGAAAGCGAACTTTCCGGCGGCGGCAACCATCGCTTCCTCGACGCCATGGTCGCCTGGGGCAGCGTTGCCACCATCCAGGAACGGGTCAGGGCGCATTTCGACGCCGGCGCGACCCATGTCTGTATCCAGCCGCTCAATCCGGACGGCAGCGCCGCGCCGGACTGGAACGCCCTGGAAGCCCTGGCGCCGCGGTAGTCCCATGACTGTTATCGACCGGGAAGCTCTCAGCGACACGAAACCGGCGGTGCTTGAAAAGCGCATCGCCATCATCGGCGCCGGCGCCGCG
>CAXBEC010000611.1:0-2391 GCA_963974145.1 uncultured Alphaproteobacteria bacterium
GCCTATTCCGGCTCGCCGACCGATACGGTGGGCCGCGGCGCGACCTATATCATCGCCGAATTGCAGGAAAACAGCGATACGACCCTGCAGGTTCACGAAATCGACATGCCTGACTGACCTTATCGCGGGAAATTGAAGCCAAAACCATTTCGTTCCCCTGCCAAAGCCGGTTAACCTGAGGCGAACGCTGGAAATACCGGTGCGAAATCGGTTACAGGGAGAATCACAGGATGAAACGAATCAAGACGATATCGGCCGCCGCCATGCTGGGCGCCGCCGCAATGGCCGCAACGCCCGCCGCCGCGCAGAACGTCAAGGTCACCCCGCTGGGCACCCATGACGGTGAATTCTGCGCCCTCGACCGGGCGATGATTTTCGAGGACCCCAACGGTACCCGCGTGCTGTATGACGCCGGGCGTTCCGTCGCCGGCGCGGAAGACCCCCGGCTGGGCAAGATCGACGTCATCCTGGTCAGCCACATGCATGGCGACCATGTCGGGAACAGCCATATCCCCGCCGTCAACGCCGGCACCTGCGGCAAGGCGGATACCTCGGTCAGCGCCACGCCCAACACCAATTCCGTCAACATCGCGCTGGCCAAGAATTCCACCATCGTGACCGGCAGCGAGATGCCGCCGTTCTTCGCCGCCAAGCTGAAGGCCAATGGCGGCGACCCCAAGAAATCGATCCTGGTCCGCTTCGGCGCGACCAAGGAAGTGGGCGGCGTGAAGATTTCCACGGTCCCCGCCCTGCATTCCAACGGGCTGTCGCCCAGCTTCATCGGCGGCGACCTCGGCAAGCACATGCAGGAAGCCGGGTTCGCCGGCTATGTCGGCCAGGCCACCGGCTATATCCTGCAATTCACCAACGGGCTGGTCGTCTACCTGTCCGGCGACACCGGCATGACGGCGGAGCAGGAAAAGGTGGTCAACGGTTATTACAAGGCCGAACTCGCGGTCATCAATATCGGCGACACCTTCACCACCGGCCCGATGGAAGCCGCCTATGTGATCAATGACATGATCCAGCCGAAATCGGTGATCGCCTCCCACGCCAACCAGCCGTCGACCGAAGGCGGCAAGCTGATCCCCGGTGGCCGGACGGCGATGTTCAAGGAAGCGGTCAAGGTGCCGGTCCATATCCCGCTCAGCGGCAAGGTAATGGAATTCGACGGCGACGCCACCTGCGTCGCGGGCTGCTGACACAAGGCGCCGTAGACAAAACCAGGCCCCGGTGCGGTGACGCATCGGGGCTTTTTTTGTCGCGCCGGTTACGCCGCCGCCCGCGCCGGGTTTTCCTTCGCCGCCTGCAGCACCATCGTAGCGCATTTCTCGCCGATCATGATACAGGGCACGTTGGTGTTGCCGGATGTGAGCGTCGGCATGATCGACGCGTCCGCCACCCGCAACCCTTCGATCCCGTGCACCCGCAACTGGTCGTCGACCACGGCCATGGGATCACTGTTGCTGCCCATCTTGCAGGTGCCGACCGGGTGGTAGGTGGTTTCCGCGGTATTGCGCACCCATTCGAGCAGGTCTTCGTCGCTCTGGGTTTCCGGGCCCGGGGCGATTTCATGCCCGACGATATCGGCCAGCGGCGAGGTCGCCATCAGCTCGCGCCCCTTGCGCATGGCGGTCAGCAACCCGGTGCGGTCCATTTCCGCCGACAGGAAATTGAACCGGATCGCCGGGGCCTCGGCCGGGTCGGTGGATTTGATATGGATGCTGCCCCGGCTTTCCGAGCGCAGCACGTTGACGCTGAGCGTGATGCCGGGCCCGGGCGCGATGCGCCGTTCGCGGTTGATCCGCTCGGTCAGGAACGGCATGACGGAGATCGTCGCATCCGGTGATTCCAGCCCCTCGCGGGTGCGGAAATACATCCGGATCGGCACCGTCGTCAGGGCGATGAAGCCCTTGCGGAAGATGCCGTATTTCAAGGCTTCGCCGATCAGCCGCAACCCGGTGCCCCGTTCGGCAAAGCTCGCATCCTTTTCGGTGATCGAATATTTCATGCGCGGCGAATAATGGTCGCGCAGGTTCTCGCCGACCCCCGGCAGTTCGTGTTGCACGTCGATGCCGTGCTGGCGCAGCAGGTCCGGCTGGCCGATGCCGGACAGTTCCAGGATCTTGGGCGAATTGATCGATCCGCCGCTGAGGATGACCTCACGCGTGGCATGCGCTTCCCGCGCTTCGCCGCCGACCGTGTAGCGCACGCCGTTGCAGCGCTTGCCGTTCAGGATCAGCGAGCCGCCCAGGGCGCCGGTTTCGATCGTCAGGTATTCCCGGCCGCGCGCCGGGTCGAGATAGCAATAGGCCGTGCTCTGCCGCCGACCCTTGTTGATCGTCGCCTGCGACATGGCGATGCCTTCCTGGCTGGCGCCGTTGTAATCGG
>CAXBEC010000612.1:0-2384 GCA_963974145.1 uncultured Alphaproteobacteria bacterium
TTCTTCAAATTCGCCATCAGCGCCTTGGCACCGTCTGACGCCTGGGCATAACGCTCCGCGGCTTCCGCGTCATTGCGCTTTTCCTTGAACTCGGAAATATCCGCGCCCGCCACGAAAGCCTTGCCACCCGCGCCTTTCATCACGATGACGCGAACCTTATCATCGGATTCGAAATCCTTCAGGATGACGTCGATCGCCTCCCACATTTCCAGCGAGGTCGCATTGCGCCGCGCGGGGTTATTGAATGTCATCCAGCCGATTCCGTCGGATTTCTCGGCCAGCATCTTGTCTGTGTTCAGTTGCATGACTGTATCGTCCTTTTTTCAGATAACACCGGCTTCACGGAATGTCTTGATGGCGACTTCGTCGTAACCGGCTTCGCGCAACACTTCGTCGGAATGTTCGCCAAGCTCTGGCGTTGCCCGGGCGATGTGATCGGGCGCCGGTGTCCCGGTCAGATTCACCGCCTGCCGGATAATGTTGATTTCTCCCAGGGCCGCGTGTTGCGCCGGTTGGGCCATTTTCAGGTGCTGGACCTGCGGGTCGGCGAAGACCTGGTCGATGGAATAGATCGGTCCGCAAGGCACGCCGGCCTCGTTCAGCATGTCGATCCATTCCTGGCTGTTACGCGTCTTCGTGATATTCGCAATCTTTTCATTCAGTTCGTCGCGGTTCTTAGAACGTCCTTCGAAGGACTGGTATTCGGGATTCTCCAGCAGCTCGTTGGCGCCAATCGCCTTGCAGAATCGCTTGTACAATTCCGCGCCTGACGCGGCGATGTTGATATGGCCGTCCGCCGTGGGATAGACGCCGGTCGGGATACTGGTGGGATGGTTGTTACCGGCCTGCGGTGCAACTTCGTGGCCCATGGTCCAGCGCGAAGCCTGGAAGTCGAGCATCTGGATAATCGATTCCAGCAGAGATGTGTGCACCCACTGACCTTTTCCGGTGACTTCCCGGTCCAGCAGCGCGATCAGGATGCCCTGGGCCAGGAACATGCCGGATGTGAGATCACAGATCGGAATGCCGACGCGCATGGGCCCGTCGCCCGGATTGCCCGTGATCGACATCAACCCGCCCATGCCCTGGGCGATCTGGTCGACACCCGGCCGTTTGCCGTAGGGGCCGTCCTGGCCGAATCCGGCGATACTGCCGTAAATGATGCGGGGATTAACCTTCTTGACCTCGTCATAATCGATGCCGAGCCGGAACTTCACCGCTGAACGGAAATTCTCGACGATGACATCGGCTTTCTCCGCAAGCTTCATGAAGATCGCCTTGCCTTCGGGATCTTTCAGGTTGAGCGTCAGGCTGCGCTTGTTGCGGTGCAGGTTCTGGAAATCGAAGCCATGCCGCGACCCGGTCAATCCGCCTTTGTCCTTGTTGATCGCGGAGGGCGCTTCGATCTTGATGACATTGGCGCCCCAATCCGCAAGCTGCCGGACGGCAGTCGGCCCTGCGCGATGCGCGGTCAGGTCCAATACGGTGAAGCGGGATAACGGCAGGTGATTCTGGGTCACGGGATGGCGCTCCTGAATGTCAGAGAAAATTAACCCCCCTATTATTATCTTTCCGCGAGCGACGACAACCTTTCCGTACAAAAATGGTTGGGAGGTGGCCGTCACGCTACCGTTTATCGTCGGCTCGGGTTAGTCTGGCCTGAGATTATTTTCAAATTACTGCAGAGGGGAGACAGAGATGGTTGAACGCTATCCTCTGATGGTTCCGGGAGCAACTTCGGATTCCGACGTGACCGTATGGGCGCCGTGGGACGGCGCGGAAATTGCGAAAGTTGCGGTTTCCGACCTGGCGACGGTGGAAACGGCGCTCGAGACCGCCGACAAGCTGTTTCGCGACCGGGATGGCTGGCTGCCTGTCGACAAACGTATCGATATCCTGGAAAAAACCGCTGAAATCATGGGCGAGCGGTTCGAGCATCTGGCCATTGAGGCGGCCCGTGAAGGCGGCAAGCCGCTCCCCGACAGCCGGGTTGAGGTGGCGCGGGCGATTGACGGCGTGAAGCTTTGCATCGAATCGCTGCGGACGCAGCACGGTACGGAAATTCCGATGGGACTCAATGCCGCTTCCATGAATCGGCTGGCCATGACGACCCATGAGCCGATCGGCGTCGTCGTTGCTGTCAGCGCGTTCAACCATCCGCTGAACCTGATTGTGCATCAGGTGGCGCCGGCGGTTGCCGTTGGCTGCCCCTGTATTGTCAAGCCGGCCGAAGTTACGCCGCTATCCTGCATCCGGTTTGTCGAGATTCTGCGGGAAGCAGGGCTTCCGGAGGAATGGTGCCAGGTGACGATTACGGGAGGCCGGGAGGTTTCCCAGAAACTGGTCACTGACCCGCGCGTCGGATTCTTCAGCTTTATCGGCTC
>CAXBEC010000613.1:0-2376 GCA_963974145.1 uncultured Alphaproteobacteria bacterium
AGGATTTCCTGCGCCCCGGTCGCATCCTGCTCCTCGCGGACGATCTGCTCGATCTTCTTCAATACCCTGTGTCCCAGCGGCAGCCAGGAGTAGATGCCCGCGCTGGCCTGCCGGATCATGCCTGCCCGCAGCATGTAGCGATGCGATACTATCTGCGCCTCGCTGGGCGTCTCTTTCATCGTGGGCAGAAAATATTGTGACAGACGCATCTATGGGTCTCCGCAGGCTGCGGTTGGGGTGAAAAGGCAACGGGAACTTAGGCAAAGCCTATGGTGATGTCCATGCTACTGCATGCGCATATCAGGTCATTTTCCTTTTTCCACCGCGCGGCGGCATTCTTTCAGAAGCTTACGAGTGTCGCCACGATTCAGCGGCACGCCATCCAGCGTTGCCTGTCGTTTTTTCATGTCGAACTGTATAACGCCGACACTGAGCGACGTGTCCCCAAACCGCGCAGCACCGCCTTTCAGGGGATTGAGCGCAATCGAAAACGCCAGCATTTCCGGTACCAGCGCCCTCATATCCGCGGCGTCGGGCCCTTCCGCCGGCACGACCTTTCTGCCCCGGACATCGACTCCCGGTTGATAGGCGACGTCGTCACGCGCCTTGTGTTCGATAAGGCGCTGACAGTCGGTTCGGCTGATCCGCACCGTTTCCGCATACGCCACGGACGGAATAGTGATCAGCCCGGCCAGAATGAGGAAAACGAAACGGGGAATTCGCATCATTATTATCCCTATGTAGGCAGTATCGCGCAGGCAGCCAATGCGTCATTTCACATTCAAAAAACAGGCCAGCCCACCTTCGGGCGCATGATTTTCGAACGATTGCCGCGCCCGTCAGGTCCGGAAGTTGATCCAGCCGGATTCCGCAATCACCCAGGCGATGACCAGAAGAACCAGTGAAATACCGGTCGTAATGGCGATTTTCAGCCACAGGCGCGGTTTTTGCGGGGCGCCCGGTTCATGGCCGATTTCTGGGTTCTCTTCCCGCGTAACGCCCCAGGGCAGCACCATGAACAGCACAACCCACCAGATGATCGCGAATGTAACGACGCCTTCGACGATGCTCACAGCGCGTTTCCCCTAGACCTGTTCCAGCTCGATCAGCGTGCCCGCAAAATCCTTGGGATGCAGAAACAGGACCGGCTTGTCGTGCGCCCCGTTCTTCGGCTCCCCGTCGCCCAGTACCCGGGCGCCCTGCGATATCAGACGATCCCGCGCCGCCAGGATATCGTCCACTTCATAGCAGATATGATGCATCCCGCCATCCCGGTTCCGTTCGAGATACGCCGCTATCGGTGAATTGTCACCCAGCGGATGCAGCAATTCGACCTTGCTGTTCGGCAGGATGACGAAGACCACAGTGACGCCGTGTTCCGGCAGATCCTGCGGTTCCGAAACCTGCGCCCCCAGACCGTTACGGTACATATCCGATGCGGCTTCCAGGTCCGGCACGACAATGGCAACATGGTTCATTCGACCGATCACAGTGGATTTTCCTATATCCGGACCAGATGGACTTTGGTTTTGGGCCGTTTGCCGCAGATCGCCCTGATCCAGCGCCGCAGGCCAATCCGCACCGCCTCGCAGACCGCATCGTCCATTCGGCGCGATTTTGCCGGCATATCCTCCAGTGCATCCATCACCGCATCGGTCATACCGTCAACGAGATCAGGATCGTTGTCCTGGTCGAACACGCCCTGTGTTGCGATTTGCGGATCCGCATGCAGGTCCCCGGCACGATCAACGACCAGCGTCACGACGGCCGAACCGTTTTCCATCAGGCCGCGGCGTTCACGCATGACGCTGCTGCCAAGCGAAATAAGCCGGTTTCCATCCAGCGCCAGCCGCCCGGTAAAGACTTCGTCGATAACGCTCGCCGGGCCCGGCGCCAGGCGCAGCAGTGTGCCGTTCGGCGCAACGCAGCTTTGTGGCACCTGGCATTCCTTGGCCAGCGCGGCATGCGCCCGAAGGTGACGCAATTCGCCATGTACCGGGACGGCAACCTGCGGCCGGATCCACTGGTACATCTGAATCAGTTCCTCACTGCCCGGATGCCCCGAAACATGAATGCCCTCATCGTCACTTGTCGTCACCATTTCCACGCCGAGCCCCGAAAGCCGGTTCTGCAGCCTGCCGATCGACTTCTCATTACCGGGGATGACGCGGCTGGAAAAGATCACGGCGTCGCCGGCATCGAGATGAACGTCACGATGTTCCCCGCGCGCGATCCGGGCCAGTGCCGAACGCGGTTCCCCCTGGCTGCCGGTGCAGATCAGCAGGATCTTGTCACGCGGAATATCGCTGGCTTCCTTGGGCGTCAGGAAACGCGGAATATCTGTCAGATAGCCGTTTTCCATCGCGGCTTCATAGA
>CAXBEC010000614.1:0-2373 GCA_963974145.1 uncultured Alphaproteobacteria bacterium
CCCCATCGGGTAGGGCCACCCCGGTCCGCGGGATGGTCGGAATAATCGCCTTCATAGAATGGCAGCGACCAGGCATTCGGACAGTCCGGGTGCACCAGATTGACTTCGTAGTAATTGGCATTGCGGCACGCCGCCATCAACTGGCGCATCGCCGGTCCGCAGGAATGGATCTCGCAATCCATGCCCAGCCCTTCCGCCGCCACCGCCACCTTGTGACAGCCGGTAAGACCCCCGTCGTAATCGGGATCCGCACGGGCGAAATCCGTCGCGCCCGCGACCAGCATGTCGGTCGTGGTTTCCAGGTTGCGGACATGTTCGGTGATCAGGACCGGCGTATTGATATATTCCTTCAATACCTGATGGCCCCGCACGGAAACCCCGCCATCCGAATAGGGATCTTCCAGCCAGTACAGCCCGCATTCGTCACAGACCTTGCCGAGCTGTATGGCGTCCGCCAGCGTCTTCATATGGCCCGAACCGTCATACATGATCACCATACGGTCGCCGACCCGCTTGGCCACTTCGCGGATCATCGCCGATTCCTCCGCCAGATCGCCATGCCAGCCATGCATCTTGTAGGCACGATACCCCAGATCGTAGCATCGTTCGGCAAAATCCGCATAGGCGCCGGGACTGGAAAGCCCCCTGGGCAGGCGATCACCGGAAATGGTGCTGGCATAGGCGGGCAGGCGCGTCCGGTACCCGCCCAGCAGCTCGCCGACCGATGCGTCGTAATGCTTTCCGGCCAGGTCCCACAACGCGATATCCAGCGCACCGATGCCGACTTCGCCGATATGCTTGGTCAATTGGCGCATCGAGCGGTAATGCTTTTCGCGCTGCAGGGCCGGCTGGCCGATCAGCCGGTGCGCCAGCGCCTCGCAGGCGGTCATGATCACCTTCGCCCGGCCCCGGCCCGGCACATATTCACCGACAACGCCCGTATCGGTGTAAATCCGCAAACCGAAGCGCAGCTGCGGCTTCGCCGCGCCGGGCGTATAGGAAATGCCGAACCCGGCGGCATCGGCCGACATATCGGGAATGGTCACTTCGAAGGCGGTGAATTCTATCCGTTCGATGATGGGGGAATCGCTCATTGGTTATACTGCCTTCCGTTTTTGTCCGGCCAGCCGGACCGCCTTGATGATTTCGGGGTAGGTACCGCACCGGCACAGATTGCCGGAAAGGTAATGCATGATCTCGTCATCGCTCGGCGCCGGATTTTCATCGAGCAACTGCTTCGTCATCAGAATGAAGCCTGGCGTGCAATAACCGCATTGCGACGCCCCGCATTCGATAAACGCTTCCTGTTCCGAGCTCAGGGTGTCGCCATCGCTCAGCCCTTCAATCGTTTCGACCTCCGCCCCGTCCGCGAATGCGGCCAGCGACAGGCAGCCGGTCACCGCCGTGCCGTTCACCAGCACCGTGCAGCAGCCGCACAACCCCTGCCCGCAGCTTTCCCGCGACCCGAACAGGCCGAAGCTTTCCTGCAGCACCTCGGTCAGGTTCTGGTGTACGCCGATATCGGTCACGGCCGGCCGGCCATTCAGGGTAAAGCGTATTGTTCTGCGTTCAGCAGCCATCTCAATCATCCTCCAGCGGTCGGCCCTGTTTCTCCCGCAGCGCGCGGAAAACCGCTTCAGCGGTAATCGGCATCTGGGTGATCCGCACACCCACCGCATCCTCGATTGCGTTGGCGATCGCCGGCGATACGCCAAACGTGCCCGACTCGCCGGCACCCTTTGACCCGAACGGGCCGTTATGCTGTTCGGCATCGATGAATTCGTTATCCATCCTATCCGGCATGTCGAAGAAGCCCGGGATCTTGTAGTCCGCCAGCGACGGGTTGGTCAGTTGCCCGTTCTCGATGATCATGTTCTCGGTCATCGTAAACCCGAGCTGCATCACCGCTGCGCCGGAAATCTGCGTTTCGACCACCACCGGATTGATCGGCTTGCCGATGTCGCAGACATTGACCAGCCGCAGGATGCGGATCTGCCCGGCGTCGCGTTGGTCGACTGCCCCGTATCGTAATTGGGCGGCGAAAAATCGGGTATGTAGTTAGCGGTGCCGACGATATTCCCCGCCCGCATCCCGAACTTCTTTATGAACAACTCCGGCAATGGGGTATTCGCGCCTTCCGGCACGCCGACTTCTTCGGCAAGGGCCTTCAGCTTGTCCCGCGCGTCCGTGGCGGCGAGCCGCACCGCATGCCCCATATGGAACGTGGACCGCGAGCCGAGGGTCGACATGTCGTAAGGCGTCACATCCGTATCGGGATTGACGACCCGGATCATCTCCATCGGGATATTCAGTACTTCCGATGCGATCTGCGCCATCGCCGTATCCGAGCCCTGCCCCATGTCCACGGTACTG
>CAXBEC010000615.1:0-2369 GCA_963974145.1 uncultured Alphaproteobacteria bacterium
AGCCGTGTTACGCGGGCTGCCGCGGGGTCAAAGCCGGTTTCGGCAATAACCGCGGCGGCATCGGCTTCCAGGCTGCGGTAGGACGCTTCCAGTTCGGGCCAGTCGATGGCGGTGAGCGGCCGGGCCACGGTCAGCACCCGGTCGATCCGCGCCGGTGCGATCAACAGCCCCAGGGCCGAGGCGACCCCGGCGGCGGGGGGACAGATCATCCGCCGGACGCCCAGTTTCCGGGCGACGTAATAGGCATGCACCGGTCCGGCGCCGCCGGTTGCCAGCAGGGTGTACTGCCGGGGGTCCTTGCCGCGTTCGGCGATATGGACGCGGGCGGCGCTGGCCATGTTTTCGTTCACGACCTCGTAAATGTCGCGGGCGGTGTCAATCACGGACAGCCCCGACCGGTCGGCCAGCGGTTGCATGGCCCGCGCCGCGGCATCCGCGTCGATCTGCATGCTGCCGCCGGCAAAGGAACCGGCGTTCAGGTAACCCAGCAGCAGGTCGGCATCGGTAACGGTCGGGTTCTGACCGCCACGGCCGTAACAGACCGGGCCGGGTTCCGAGCCGGCGCTTTCCGGGCCGACTTTCAACAGTTCCATGGCATCGATATGGGCGATGGAGCCACCGCCCGCGCCGATTTCGATCAGTTCGATGGCGGAAATGTTGAGCGGCAACCCGCTGCCTTCGGCAAAGCGCTTTTCGCGGGCGGCTTCGAAATGATAGGCGACATGCGGTTCACCATTATCAACCAGCGCCAGCTTGGCCGTCGTGCCGCCCATGTCAAAGGCGAGGATATTGTCGATACTGGCCTGTGTGCCAAAATGGGCTGCGACCAGCGCGCCGGCCGCGGGACCCGATTCCAGCAACTGGACGGGGGTGCGCTTGGCTTCGGCGATATGGGTCAGCCCGCCATTGGACAGCATCATGAAATAGGGCGCGCCGATGCCGAGTTCCTTGGTCTGCGCGACCAGCCGGTCGACATAGGTATGTGCCAGCGGCTTCACATAGGCATTGGTAACGGTGGTTGAGGTGCGGTCATATTCGCGGATTTCCGGCGCGACATCGTGACTGGCGGTAATGATCAGGTCCGGGTAGGCCCGTTCGATCGCTTCCAGGGCAGCGTCTTCATGCGCGGGGTTGGCATAGGCATGCAGGAAGACAATGGCGACGGCCTCCACGCCCTTGTCGACCAGCACCTGCACTTTTTCCAGCAGGTCGACCTGGTCCAGAGGGGTGACGACAGCGCCATCCGGCCCCATCCGCTCGGTCACCTCCAGCCGCAGGTCGCGCGGGGCCAGCGGCTTCGGCATCGCGATGTGGATGTCGTACAGTTCGTATTTGCGTTCCCGGCCGATTTCCAGAACGTCGCGAAACCCGTCGGTCGTGATCAACCCGGTTCGCGCGCCCTTGCGTTCGATCAGGGCGTTGGTGAACAGCGTCGTGGCATGCACGATCCGGTACAGGGAATCGGGTTCGATGCCGCCATCAAGCAGCTTTTTCAACCCGGTGAGGACGCCGCGGGACGGATCGTCCGGGGTGGTCAGTTCCTTACCCTTGGAGATCCGTCCGGTGGTGCGGTCGTAGACAACGAGATCGGTGAATGTGCCGCCAATATCGATGCCAAGTGAATGTATGTCAGCCATACTGACATTATGGCTTGAGCGGTAATTCCTCGCCATCGGGCAGATTGACGCGGCCCACGTTCAAGGTCATGGAAATAAGCGTGTAATGGCCGCACAGGCCAATCAGTTCGGCTACGCCGGATTCGCCGAGGTTCTCGACCGCCCATTCATAGGTTTCGTCGCTGACATCGCGTTTTTCATGCAACTCGTTGCAGAATTCGTACACGACCGCTTCGTTCGGATCGACGAAGCTGGGCCGGCGGCGCTGTTTGATGGCTTCCAGAATCGGTTCGGCGAGACCGCCCTTCAGGGCAATCGGCGCATGGGCATACCATTCGTATTGTGATGTCCAGTGCCGGGCGGTGACCAGAATGGCGAGTTCGCGCAGATTGGCCGGCAGGGTGCCGCCGAACCGCAAGGTGGCGCCCATCGCCTGGACACCATCCGCGACAGCCGGGTTCACCAGCAGCTTCTCGAACGGGCCACGGACACTGCCGCGCGGGCCAGAGGCAATCTTGTCGTAAACGGCTTTCTGTTCCGGTGACATGTTATCCGGGTCGAATGATGATAGTCGGCTCATGGGGTTCCCCTCCTTAAAGATTCTTGATTGCGTGGCGCCAAGACTAACCATCCGCACGCGCCCGTCAAAGCCTCCCGTGCCGTTCCACGGCATTTGTGGATGTTATTTCAGTGCGGTACCATGCATGGACCATGTTGAGTGACGCGCAAGTAGAAGAATCCAGACAGCTTCTC
>CAXBEC010000616.1:0-2367 GCA_963974145.1 uncultured Alphaproteobacteria bacterium
GTCTGCTGGGCGATCTGTCGGGCGGTGCGCTGTCGGCGGCGATGGGGCTGGATGCGGCGACCAGCAACGCGACACGCATGCTGGGCCCGTTGCTGGGCGGCGTAACCCTGCAGTTCGTCGGCGTGTTCGGCGTATTCCTGTTCAGCGCCATCGTCTATGCGGTCTGTTTCGCGCTGGTCGTTGTCGCGCGGGTGCCCGAACGGACGCTGCCGACCGGCGCATTCACCCTGGTCAGTGACCTTATCAAGGGGGTCCGCTACGTGGCGGGCGAGGCGCAATTGCGCCGCATCCTGGCCATCACCATTGCCTTCAACGTCTGGGGCTTTCCCTTCACATCGATGATTCCGGTGCTCGGCCGCGACCATCTGGGGCTCGACCCGTTCATGGTCGGCGTGCTGTCCAGCCTGGAAGGGTTTGGCGCGTTTGTCGGGGCGTTGCTGGTGGCGACCGTGGCCCGGCCGGCGAATTACTTCCAGCTCTATCTCTGGGGCACGGTGACCTATATTTCGATGATATTTTACATCAGCATTCTTACCTATGTAGCTGGTGGACCTATGCATTCCTTTGTCATAGTATCGATAGCACTGGCCGCGACCGGCATGGCAGGGGCGTGTTTTTCCGCGATGCAGAGCACGCTGACCTATCTCGGCGCGTCGCCGGAATACCGCAGCCGGGTGCTTGGCGTGCTGACCCTGTGCATCGGGTCCGGCCCGATCGGGTTCTTCAATGTCGGCTGGATGGCGGATATCTGGGGCGCGCCGACGGCATTGTTTATCATGTCGCTGGAAGGGCTGCTCGCCCTCACGCTGCTGTGGCTGTACACGCCGGATGCGGACCCGAAATAGGGTATGCCATCGTATGGCGGGCCGCCGGATACGGCTGATACATGCAGCGCATGCCTTCGGTTGTTTCAGGTTCCGTTAAGTATCTTCCCGTAATAATACAGCCACCTGCTTCGTTCGCGTGGCCGCGGCGTCCCGCGCTGCGGGGATTTCCAGACCCGGTTATGGCCTGGTTCGGGGTGATCCCGTTACCGGACGAAAAGCAGGCAGCAAGATGTAACCAGGTGGCGATGCATTGTTGAAAGCCAACAAATATCCTTTGGCAGTCGGGCTCTTGTTGATCGGCCTGACGGTGGGATTCGTTGTGTATCTGCACCATCTGGAGCGGGAGCGGATTGTTACCGATCACCTGTCGCATCTGGATCGGGAATCGGAGCGGCTGGCAACGGATATCGCTGCCCGCATCAAGCAGTTGAAACTGATGCTCGGTGCGGCTGCGATACAGATTTCGCAGGCGGAACGTGGAGTCATCAATGATGCGGCGATTGTCAATCTGCAGCGTTATCTGACCGGTATAAGCGACGACCTGCCGAGTTTGCGCATCGTGACCGTCGTTCACGCGACGGGCATTGTCGGCGGCGACATGCCCGATGAACGGTCAGGGGACGAAATCAGCGTCAGGGATCGTGATTATTTTCGCATTCATCTGAACACGGCGGATGCAGGGTTTTATATCGGTGAACCGGTTGTCAGTCGCATAGACGACAAATGGGCATTGCCGCTCAGTGTGGCGGCGCGTGACGGTGCGGGCCAGCTGCTGGGTGTCGTCGTTGCATTTCTCGACCTGCGCTATTTCCAGCTATTGGTCGAACAGCCAGTAGCGGGGCAAGGGCTTGAGACGATGCTTTTGCACCGCAATGGCACTGTGCTGCAGGCGCCGGTGGCATACAGTGACCGCGTCGGACAACGCGTGGACGCGACCGTGCTGATGGATCTGGCGGATTCAGAGTCCGGTTCCATCCTGTCCTCGCTGGCAGGGGATATCTTCGGTGGTCCGGCCATGCTTGGGGCTGTTGAGAAGGTCCGTGATTTGCCGCTTTATGTCGTAAACCGGCTCGAACAGGCGGTGATTGACACTCAGGTCGCACATCTGGATCGCGTGATTACCATGCTGGCAGTTGTCATCTGTGTCATGATCCTGGCACTAACCGCCTTGCAGATAAGATACCATCGCCAGCGAAACGCGTCCGACGTCACACTGCGTGAAAACGAGGCTTTGCTGCGTTCCGTCCTCAAGAATATTCCGCTTTCGTTCACACTGAAAGATCTCGAGGGGCGGTATCTGCTGGTCAATGAAGCCTTTGGCCGAAGTCGGGGGCACGACCCCGCGGATTGTATTGGAAAACGCCACAGGGATTTTTCTGACGATGCCCATGCGGGTCTTTCAGAATTGCAGGATCAGGCGGTGATACAAACCAGACAACCGGTGACGCGGGAGTATGACTTCCGGGAGACCCAGGATAGAAATCACTACCTGATTTCGACAAAATTTCCCGTTCTGGACGATCAGGGTGCGATTGCCGGG
>CAXBEC010000617.1:0-2365 GCA_963974145.1 uncultured Alphaproteobacteria bacterium
GAACTGGGGCGAGGAAGAGCGGGCCGCGATTGCCGCCTGCGTCGACGCCGACCGCTTTACGATGGGCCCGAAAGTCGCCGAATTCGAGCAGGCCTTCGCCGATTACCTGGGGTGCCGGCATGGTGTGATGGTGAATTCCGGCTCGTCGGCCAATCTCGTCGCGGTGGCGAGTCTGTTCTTCAAGAAAGATAATCCGCTCAAGCCCGGCGACGAAGTCATCGTGCCCGCACTGTCCTGGAGCACCAGTTACCACCCGCTGCAGCAATACGGGCTGAAACTGAAATTCATCGATATCGAACTGGACACGTTGAACGCCGACTGCGCGCAGCTTGAAGCGGCGCTGAGCGACCGGACCCGTATGATCATGGCGGTCAGCATCCTTGGCAATCCGGCGGCGCTGGACGTGATGCGCGATTTTGCCGATGCGCATGATCTGTATTTCCTGGAGGATAATTGCGAGTCGCTGGATGCAGAACTGAATGGCCGCAAGGCCGGCAGTTTCGGCGATATGGGCACGCACAGCTTTTTCTTCTCGCACCATATCGCGACCATGGAAGGCGGGATGGTTGTCACGGATGACACCGAGTTGTGCCACCTGATGCGCAGCCTGCGCGCCCATGGCTGGACCCGCGACGTACCCGCCGACAGCGAAATCTACGAATCCCGTGACGATGATTTCTTCGAAGCCTACCGGTTTATCCTGCCCGGCTATAACCTGCGCCCGATGGAAATGTCCGGCGCGATCGGCATCGAACAGCTGCGCAAGCTTCCGGCGATGACGGTGGCGCGGCGCAAGAACCTGAAACTGTTTCAGGATCTGTTCACCGGCGATGACCGCTTCATTATCCAGCGGGAAAACGGTCGGAGTTCGAGCTTCTGTTTCCCCATCATCCTGAACCCGGCGCGCAATTTTGACCGCGAAGCGGTGTTTGCCGCGTTGCGTGAGGCGGATATCGGCTATCGCATTATCACGGGGGGCTGCTTTCCCCGCCACGATGCGATCCGCCATTTTGACTATGAGATTACGGCCGGCATCGAGCAGGCGAATATCGCCCATGATTACGGGTTTTTTGTCGGCAATCACCCGTTCGACCTGACTCCGCAGATCGAACGGGTGCGCGACGTGCTGGACCGGGTTTGCAGATAGGAATTCCCATGAGCGAAAAACCATCCATTCTCGTCACCGGCGGCGCAGGTTATCTCGGCTCCACCCTGGTGCCGATGCTGCTGGCGGAGGGGCACCGGGTTTCGGTGCTGGACAGTTTCATGTTTCAGCAGGATTCGCTGAACCATGTCTGCGCCGACCCGAATCTGGAAATTTATCGCGGCGATACGCGCGATGCGCGGGTCATGGCGCCGCTGCTGGCCAAGCATGACATTGTCATCCCCCTGGCCGCGCTGGTCGGCGCGCCGCTCTGCGCCCGCGATGCGGTCGGCGCGGAGACGATCAACCGGGATGCGATCCGCATGATCGTGAATACGATGTCACCGGACCAGTGGATGCTGACGCCGATCACCAACAGCGGCTATGGGGTCGGTGAGGCCGGGAAGTTCTGTACCGAGGAAACGCCGATGCGGCCGATCTCGCTATATGGCCGAACCAAGGTCGAGGCGGAGACCGCCGCATTGTCGCGCGAAAATGCGATCAGTTTCCGGCTGGCGACGGTGTTCGGCATGTCGCCCCGGATGCGGCTGGACCTGCTGGTGAATGACTTCGTTTATCGTGCCGTCAATGACCGGACGATCGTGCTGTTCGAGGCGCATTTCAAACGCAATTTCATCCATGTGCGCGATGTTGCCCGGGCATTTTTGCACGGCATCGCAAATTTTCAGGCGATGAAAAGCGAGCCCTACAATGTGGGTTTGTCGGATGCGAACCTGTCGAAGTCGGAACTGTGTGCGGTGATCCGCCAGCACCTGCCGAATTTCGTCGCGCTGGAAGCCCCGGTCGGCGAGGACCCGGACAAGCGCGACTACATCGTCTCGAACGAGAAAATCGAGGGCACCGGCTTCAAGCCGGCCTATTCGCTCGACGAGGGAATCCGGGAATTGATCAAGGGCTATGTCATGCTGAATGACAGCCGATACAGTAATGTCTGACGGATTGTCGGGTATCGATGTCGTCGTGCTCGCCGGGGGACTGGGAACGCGCCTGGCGGGGGTGCTGGACGGCGCGCCCAAGATACTGGCGCCGGTCCGG
Source organism: uncultured Alphaproteobacteria bacterium (assembly GCA_963974145.1). Taxonomy (GTDB): domain Bacteria; phylum Pseudomonadota; class Alphaproteobacteria; order UBA8366; genus MarineAlpha4-Bin1. The sequence continues at coordinate 2,201 of CAXBEC010000617.1, forward strand.
GGACAGCCCTATATCGCCTTTCTGCTGAGCTGGTTGCGACGCTTCGGCGCGCGTCGGGTGATTTTCTGCCTCGGGCACCTGGCGGAACAGGTCGAGGCATGGCTCGCCAATCACCCCCAGGACGGGATGCGCATTGAAACTGTCCGGGAACCGGAACCGGCGGGG
>CAXBEC010000618.1:0-2362 GCA_963974145.1 uncultured Alphaproteobacteria bacterium
CGTGTTGACGGCCGCTTCCGGCACCAGAACGGTCACGCCGGCGATATCGTCCGGCGTCAGGTCGTGCTGCCGCGCCAGTGCCGCCGCCGCGTCGATGGGCGCGATGTTGAAGTAACAGGCGGGCAGGGGCTTGAAGGAAACATCGTCCAGATGCCAGCGCGTGCCCAGCCCTTCGGTCGCCAGCGCGAGGTCGACCGGATCCCCGCCGTCGCGGATATATTGCGCATAGAGGCCAAACCGCCCCTCATAGGGATGGTCGGGACCGCGAAACCCGCCTTTCGCCAACAGCGCCGCCGTGGTGCCGCCGACCCCGCCCCAGCCGGGATGCATGCGCTTGGTCCAGGCCATCCTATCGATGAATTCACGGGTGCCGCCGGCGGTGCTGAGCGCGAGGCCCTGCGCCAGGGTGAGTTCCGCTTCGTCCAGCTCCAGCAGCTTTCCCGCCACCAGCGCGGCCGCAAAAGGGCTGACGATCCCGCCCGCGTCGAACCCGTTGCGGGGAAAGCCGCCCTTCGAGGCGCCGCCGATGCGGATCGCGCATTCCAGCCCGGCGATATAGGCGGTCAGCAGCTCGGCGCCGCGCCGTCCCTTTTCGGCGGCGAGGGTCAACGCGGGCGGCGCGCAGAACGAACTGGGATGAACCCGGCCGTGGATCGAGGTGTCATCGAAATCGAGCCCGTGGATCAGGATGCCGTTGACCAGAATGGCGTCGCGCACGGCAAGGCGATGCGGCAACCCGATGACCAGTGCGTCGCCCTGGCTGAGCAGTTGCAGCCCGTCGGCGGCGGGGCGGCCGAATGCCTGTGTCGAACTGGCCAGCGCGATGCCGATGGCGTCGAGCAGTTGCAGCTTCGCGTGGTGTCGGCTTTCGGTGGGGATGGCGTCAAGGGAAAGCCCGGCGGTGAAGCGCGCGAGCTGGCGGGCGATGCTGCCGGAACCGGACATGATCGTTTCCTTCCCCTAGTCGATATCCATCTCGTTGTTCTCGTTTACCCATGATTCCTGCATCGCGTCGTCATGGAATTCAACCGTCGCCGGATGCGCCAGCACCGCGTCGACATAGGCCTGGCTCATGGCGTCCAGCCTGACCCCGTAGGTCCTGAGCCGCGAGGCGACCGGGGCGTAAAAGGCTTCCGCCGCCGTGAAGTGTTCCCCGAACAGGTAGGGGCCGCTGCCGCCCCATCGTTCCTTCGCCCAGCGCCACAGCAGGGTGATCCGCGCGATATCCGCTTCGGCGTCCGGTTCCGGGGTAAAGGTCCGGTATTGCCGGCGCATGTTCATCGGCATGGTCGAGCGCAGCGGCCGGTAGCTGGAATGCATTTCCGCACACAGGCTGCGCGCCGCCGCCCGGGCCGCCGAATCCTGCGGCCAGATGCCGGCATCGGGGTGGCGTTCATGCAGGAACTCTGCGATGGACAGGCTGTCCCAGACGGTCAGCGTTTGACCGCCTTCCCGCGCGAGCAGCGTCGGGACGGTCAGCGCCGGGGGCGTGTTTTCGCGGAACCGCGCGAAGTCTTCGGAATGCAGTTCGATGACCTTCTGTTCGAAGGGGATGCCGAAGGGCTTCATCAAAAGCCAGCCGCGTAGCGACCAGCTGGAATAGACCTTGTTTCCGAGGATGAGTGTATAGGCCATGGCGTCCTTGTCCGCTGGGTTGGTTGTGGCTGTGCGGGTCATACCATTCCCGGCAAAACCGAGTCATACGAAAATATCGCCGCAAATCTTCCCGGTTGACGGGCAATGCCGCTCGCGGTAATCGTTTACCCGTTCGTGGTGATTTGTCCGACCGGATTGCGGCCACGTAAAAACAACGGCTAAAAGGTTGACTTGAATAGATTCAAGCTCCGGCCGTGCACGCCCGGGGCTTTTTTTGCGCCCCGGTCATTCTTTGACGATAAGGGAGAGGCACGAGATGACCCAGAGAGAACGCAGCAACGACAGCTGGCGCCCCGCAACCCAACTCGTTCGCGGCGGGCTGCAACGCAGCCAGTTCGAGGAAACCAGCGAAGCGCTGTTCATGACGTCGGGCTATGTCTACCAGACGGCGGAGGACGCCGAGGCGGCGTTCAAGGGAGATGTGAAGCGCTTCATCTATTCGCGCTACGCCAACCCGACGGTCGCGATGCTGGAAGAACGGCTCACGCTGCTGGAAGGGGCGGAAGCCTGCCGCACGACCGCAAGCGGCATGGCGGCGGTCTTTGCGTCGATGGCCTGTTTCGTCAAGGCGGGCGATTATGTCGTCGCTTCGCGCGCGCTGTTCGGGTCCTGCCTGTATATCATCACCGATATCCTGCCCCGGCTGGGCGTGGAGACGAAGGTCGTGGACGGCTGCAACCTCGATGAATGGGCCGCCGCGCTGGAC
>CAXBEC010000619.1:0-2346 GCA_963974145.1 uncultured Alphaproteobacteria bacterium
CGATCAGGGTCCAGCCGCTGACAACGCCGATATTGCCCTCGCCCGCCCATTCAAAATAGCCCACCGCGATCCGCCCCAGCATGCCCGTCCGGATCGCGGCAGCAACTTCCGGGTCGCGGAAGGCCTGGATATAGCCCTGGCGCTGCAGCCGGGCCTCTGTCTCGTCGACACTGCGCGATACATCCACCGCCAGCGCCAGCAGCAGGTCGACCGGCGTTTTCGCCACGGCCGGGCCGGCCGCGATTATCCCGAGCACGACAAGGGCGACCCGGATCGTGGCGGCTCTGCGACGCCTAAAAATCATCACGGGATCGGAGGATCTGCTCGCCGACATCGCAGGGCGGCGGGATGCGGGGTGTTGGCATGACCTGCTGCGCCAGATGGATCCGCGCGCGCGGCGCGGGCGGCGGCAGATTGGCGATTTCCAGGATCAGCTTGCGCCGCACCGCGCGGGCGAAATCATTGAAACTTTCCGCGACGATCAGGAAGGCGCCCGGCCCGCCGATCACACAGTCGCGGTAATAGAGGTCCAGATTGGCGATATTGAACCGCCCCCCATAGCCGCCATGGCCCAGGTCCATGATCGGCAACCCGTTGATGGTCACCCCGGCCGCGATGGCCCGGTCGCGGGCGGTGACGACCAGTTCGCCGGAATTGTTCGGTCCGTCGCCGGAAATATCGATGACCCGCCGCGTCCCTTCGAAATCGTTCCGGTCCAGCCAGGCCAGCCCGAAACTGATCGCGCCGCTGACCGAGGTCCGCCGTTTCGGTTCGGGCGACTGCCGGGTCAGGGCATCGGCAAAGGCGTGCGCGCCCGCCGCATCCTCGATCAGTGTCCAGTCCTGGACAATCTTGCTCAACCCGTCGCCGGCCCATTCGAAATAACCCACCGCGATCCGGCCCAGCATACCGGAACCGATCGCCTGTATGACCTGCGGGTCGCGGAACGCATCGATATAGCCCTGGCGCTGCAACCGGCCCTCGTCGAAATCAACGCTGCGCGACACATCGGCGCCGAGCGCCAGGACCAGGTCTACCGGCGTCTTGGCCAGAAGGCCGGATGGGAATACCGCGCCCATGACACAGGCGAACAGGACGGTAACGATACGTTGCATGCGGTTGCCCTCCATGAGGATACCCGAAACGAACGACACCGCCATTGTGCGGCGTTCCCGATTCTGGGGTCAATCACATTCGCCGCGACCGCTACGGGTTCACGCTTATGTGAGCCGCCATTTTCCGCCGGGTCCGGCTTGAACCCGCGACAATTGCCTGGCACGGCGCGGGGCATCCCCTTATCCTGACGCCGCTTCAGGGAGGGGGCCGATGCGTGAATTTCTGCTGCTGCGACATGGCAAATCCGACTATCCGCCGGACACATCCGATTTCGACCGGCCCCTCGCCAAACGCGGCAAGAAGGATTCCCTGAAGGTCGGGCAATGGCTGCGCGACCATGGCCATGTCCCGGACCGGATCGTGACATCGCCCGCGCGGCGTGCTGCCAATACCGCCACCCGTGTCGGCAAGGTGCTGGAACTGGATCCGGCGAATATCATCGAAGAGCCCCGGCTTTACCTGGCCTCATCGGCGCAGATCATGGAAATCCTGCACGCCCAGCCGGACAGCGCGCAGCGGGTGCTGATCGTCGGGCATAATCCGGGCCTGGAGGAACTGGTGGCCGCACTGTCCGGCCAGCCCGGCCCCTTCCCCACCTCGGCCCTGGCGGTGTTCCGGCTGGACGGCGGCTGGCAGGACATTTCCCCCGAGACGGTGGAAACGGTTTCAATCATCCGGCCCCGGGCGCTTGCGTAGCCGCGACACCCTGCCCCTGCTTCCCCCGGCTACCGAAGCGGAATAATTCCGAATTCGGCGATTGGGTTATCCCCTGCCGCGAGACGCGCGCTCATGTTGCGATGCACAATATTTTTCCACCGGCGGGTGAAACATTTTAATTTTTTCTGACTACTTATTAGTCATTGTGATGATTTTTGATGCAAAAGTTTCTTTATTTTTTACACATAACCATAGGTAATTGTTTTTATTTTACGAATTATGAGACTCACTCTTTTTTAAGATAATTAAATATTTTTATGTACAAATCATAAAATGTTGCGGTACGGTATAATTCTGGCTGGAACAGTCAGATGGGGGGTTTTGCTACAGAGGGCCAGACCCATGAAATACCGATACAAGCTTATATCCAGCGCCGCCATTGCGCTTGCCGCCGCGTTGCCGGTAACCGCGCTCCATGCCGACACCGGCGCGAAACCGAAGCAGGTCACGATCAGCGTGGGCAATCCCGGCACGCCCTGGAGCGTTGTCGGCGCGGCCATCAGCCAGATCATG
>CAXBEC010000620.1:0-2336 GCA_963974145.1 uncultured Alphaproteobacteria bacterium
GAAGTTGCCTATTTTTCACCATCGCCGGAGGGCGCGCCGGAAGGGGAGGCGCCGCTGCTGATGCTGATCCCGACCTGGGTGCTGATCCTGTCCAATATATATTTCGGCATGGATACCCGGGTCAGCGTCGGTGTCGCAGTGGAAGCGGCTGAATTCCTGCTGGGAGGCGGATCGTGAGTTTCGAACATCTGATCCTTCTGGCGCTGGCCATTCCGCTGGTCGGAACCGTTCTGATCCTGATGTCGGAGGGGCGGCCCAACCAGCGTGAGGTTGTGACGCTGACCACGGCCGTATCGCTTTTCGCGGTCGTCCTGCAGCTCTTGCCGGAAGTCTATGCCGGGGGGCGGCCGGCCATATCGCTGTTCGAGATACTGCCCGGGCTGGAAATCCGGTTTGAAATAGAACCCCTCGGGATGATGTTCGCCTGCATCGCCTCCGGCCTCTGGATCATCAATTCGATCTATTCGATCGGCTATATGCGCGCCCATCACGAACAGAACCAGACGCGGTTTTACGCCTGCTTCGCCATTGCGATTTTTGGCGCTATCGGCGTGGCGACTGCGGGCAACATGCTGACGCTGTTCATCTTCTATGAAGTGCTGACCATTTCGACCTACCCGCTGGTCACCCATTCCGGCACCACCGAAGCCAAGCGTTCCGGGCGGATCTATCTCGGCCTGCTGCTGGGCACGTCGATCGGGCTTCAGCTTGTCGCCATCGTCTGGACCTGGTTCGCCACCGGGACACTTGATTTCCGGGAAGGCGGCATCATCGACGGCCATCTGCAGGGCGCGGCGGTCGGCCTATTGCTGCTGCTCTACATGTACGGTATCGGCAAGGCGGCGCTGATGCCGATCCATCGCTGGCTGCCGGAAGCCATGGTGGCACCGACCCCGGTCAGTGCGCTGCTGCATGCGGTGGCGGTCGTGAAGGCCGGTGTGTTCACCGTGCTGAAGGTGATCGTCTATATCTTCGGCGCGGAGTTCCTGCGTGAGTCCGGTACCGGGGACTGGCTGATGTATATCGCCGGCGCAACGGTGCTGCTGGCGTCCTTCGTCGCCATGACCAAGGACAATCTCAAGGCGCGGCTGGCCTATTCCACAGTCAGCCAGCTGTCCTATATCACCCTGGGCGCGGCCCTGTTAATGCCGAACAGTATTGTCGGCGGGGCGATGCATATCGCCATGCATGCACTGGGCAAGATCACACTGTTTTTCTGCGCCGGCGCCATATATGTCGCCGCCGGGAAGACCGAAATCAGCGATATGAAGGGCATTGGCCGGGTCATGCCGGTGACCCTGTTCGCCTTCATGATCGGCGCGCTGAGCGTCATCGGCCTGCCGCCGATGGGGGGCGCATGGAGCAAGTATTACCTGGCGCTGGGCGCGGTGGATGCGGGCGAAATCTTTTTCGTCGGCGTGCTCATGCTGTCATCGCTGCTGAATGTGGCGTATCTGCTGCCGATTGTCGGGCGCGGTTTCTTCTGTCGTCCGGACGGGGCAGGGGACGAAGCGATGGAGATCAAGGAAGCGCCGCTCTTCTGCCTGATCGCGCTGTGCACGACGGCGGCGGGCTGTATCGCGCTGTTCTTCTTTGCTGATTATTTATACGCCCTGCTGCGCCCGATAGGGGGAGGCTGATCGCATGAACGAGCCGAAGAAACCCTGGATGCAACGGACCAACGGCAGTGAAAAGGCGTTTGCGATCCTGATGCTGGTCTGTGCGATCCTGTTCGTCGCGGATATCATCCCGGTCTACGAAAAACATCCGCATTTCATGGTTGAATACTGGTATGGCGGCTATGCCCTGATGGGGGTCGCCTTCGTCGTTATCCTGATAGTTGCGGCGCTGGGCTGGCGACAGCTCGTGAAGCATAAAGAAGATTATTATGACGATTGATCAGCTGCCTCCCGGATTGATCCTGATCCTCGGTGCGGTCCTCGTGCCGCTGCTGCGCGGCAATCTGCGTGCGATCTACATGCTGGCGCTGCCGTTGCTGTGCGGCTGGCAGCTCTTGCATCTGACGCCGGGCGAATTCGGTACATTGGCCCTGTTCGATTACACGCTTGTCACGTTGCGGGTGGACAATCTGAGCCTTGTCTTCGCGTCCGTATTCACACTGGCGGCTTTCCTTGCGGTGATTTATTCGCTGCATGTGCGCGATGTGGTGCAGCAGGTGGCCGGGCTGGGTTATGCGGGGGCGGCGATCTGCGCGGTGTTCGCGGGTGACCTGATCACCCTGTTCGTGTTCTGGGAACTGACGGCGCTTACATCTGTTTTCCTGATCTGGGCGACGCGGACCGAGCGGTCTTACCGGTCCGGCATGCGCTATCTGG
>CAXBEC010000621.1:0-2333 GCA_963974145.1 uncultured Alphaproteobacteria bacterium
GGCGAATGGGGTGAAGGCAATCCCTGGCAAATTCCGGCGGGCCGGGGCGCGCCCAAGGCACTGGAGGCGATGGGCGTTGGCCTGTATCGCGCCGACAAGGCCGAGGAAGTCGGCGCCACAGTCGAAGCTGCGGCACGGATCGCATTTGACACCAACAATCAGACGGCCGTTTTGCTGTCGCAGCGCCTCATCGGCGCGAAGTCCTTCTGATGGCGGGGCAATTGCACAGACGGGATGTCGTGGCGGCGCTGCTCGCGCCACGCACGCCCGATACGCTGGTCATCGCGGGGCTCGGCTCCTCCGCTTGGGATGTGACGGCAGCGGGCGACAATCCGCTTAATTTCAACCTGATTGGCGGCATGGGTCTGACCGCCGTCATCGGCCTCGGCCTTGCCACGACACAGCCGGACAAGCAGGTATTGGTGATCACCGGCGATGGCGACATGCTGATGGGCATGGGATCGCTGGCGACGATTGCGAAGGTTGCGCCGCGCAACCTGTCCATCGTTGTGCTGGATAACGAAATGTTCGGCGAGACCGGCGGCCAGCCGACGCATACCGCGGGGTCAACCGACCTTGCCGCCGTCGCCGCGGCAACCGGCATCCCGAAGACGGGAACGGTCCGGACCGAGGCGGAACTGCAAACGCTGATCCAGGCGATTTATAATGAATCGGGTCCGCAGTTTCATGCGGTCAAGATTCTTTCCGAAGACCTGGTGAGCCACAAACCGCCACTGGACGGTGGCTATGCCAAGGACCGGTTCCGCATCGCGCTATTGGGTGACCAGGCGGCGGTCGGCGGCTACCGGGGCTAGAACCGGACGACAGGGCGGTCCATCCCATTGTTGCTCCATGGACCGCCCGGATCATCGGTAGCCGCGGTTACGCCGGGGGGCGGCGGCCCCTTATCGCGTTGGCGAGCAGGGAAACCACGAACAGGATTATGAAGATCACGAAGATGACCTTGGCGATTGACGCCGAGGCGGCGGCGATGCCGGTGAAACCGAATATCGCGGCGATGACCGCGACGATGAAAAACATCAGTGCCCAAGAAAGCATAATTTGATTCTCCTATCGTTGGTCACAGGGAACGCGTAACGACCCATACCGTTCCGGGTCCGATACAGGTTTTCAGTTAATGGCCCGATCCCAGCGCTTGCCCAGTTCGTCAAGCGCCTGCTCAAGCCCGCTTCTGGCGTCTTCCCAGGTTTCACCGGTCGCGGCTTGCAGCCTGCGATACGATGTCCTGGTCCTGTCCCAGGCCGCCGCGGTTTCCTGGTTCAGGGCGGTCGCGCCCTTCTTTGCCGTCTCGGAAGAAGTGTCATACGCCCGGTCGATCTTCGACGCCCACCGGTTCATCGTGCGGTCCATGCGGCTCATGTAACGGTTCCGCGACAGCCAGTGCGCCGTTCCGTCCGTGTAGACGACCTCCGCCATCGCATTCAGTTCCGCCTCGGTCAGGCCGGCAACGCCGACGCCGGTTTCCCCGATAGACAGGCGGTTATAGGGAATCGCGACAAGCCGGTCGTTGATCCCGAAGAATCCGCCGACCGACAGGACCGCCAGGACGACATGGTCGCCGCGGGTGATAATCACGTCATCGACCGTCGCCATTGCCCGTCCCGTGGCGCCGTAAACGGTCTGGCCGATAATTTCATTGGCGCTGAGCAGGTAATCGCCCGTGACGGGAATTGCGTTGTGGGCGCCGACGGGCGCCGCCTTTTCGGCCGCCCGGCTTTCCGGGGCGACAACCAGAAGCGCCATCACCGCCACACCACTCATCAGAACCTTGCTGAACCGCATGACCGTTCCTTTTGATCGTTTTCATTCAGTGCAACTTTCACACGATGAACGGCTGACCGGACGAAAAGGTTCCCGCGGATGCCATGACGGCAAACCAGCGCCCCGCCGGAACCTGTTCCGGCGTCTGCTGTTAGTCAGGCTGGGATGAACGCTTTACGAGGCACGATAATGGACGGTTCCGGGCTCACCCCTGTACTGGGCTGGATGGCGACGGCGGCTTCGGTCACCAGCTTCGTGCCCCAGGCATGGAAAATCATCAGGACGCGGGAAACAGAGGATATTTCCGTTGGCATGTACCTGCTGACGGTATCCGGTTTTCTGTTGTGGACAGGCTACGGCATTTCGATGGGTGCCTGGCCGCTGGTGGTCACCAACGCCATCTGCGCCGGTCTGTCCGCCTTCATCCTGGCGATGACCGTCATGCCGCGACGGCAACGCAACGCCGTCGCGGAAACGCTGGACCCCGAATAGCGCCGCGCCGGTCGCGCCTAGCGGAGGCCGAGGCCACGGGCGACGATACCGCGCAGGAT
>CAXBEC010000622.1:0-2328 GCA_963974145.1 uncultured Alphaproteobacteria bacterium
TGCCTTGCGGGCATGCATGATAAAAGTCCGGCAACCACTTTCCGCGACGCAACCGACAAACCCCTTGAGCGCCTCATAGGAATCCTGGTCGTCGATGCCGATGCGCGATTTTACCGTCACCGGGATAGATACGACGGCGCGCATCGCCGCCACGCAGTCGCGCACCAGTTTTGGTTCGGCCATCAGGCAGGCGCCGAAACGTCCCGATTGCACCCGGTCGCTGGGACAGCCGACATTGAGGTTGATCTCGTCATAACCCCATTCCGCCGCCATCGCCGCACATTCCGCCAGCGCCACCGGATCAGACCCGCCAAGCTGCAGCGCCACCGGGTGTTCCGCTGCATCGAACACCAGATGCCGCGCCACATCGCCATGCAGCAGCGCACCGGTTGTCACCATTTCGGTATACAACAGCGTGTGGCGGCTCAGCAGCCGCAGGAAATAGCGGTCATGCCGGTCGGTCCAATCCATCATCGGTGCAACAGAGAGGCGGCGATCCGGATTGCCATGCGAAGGCGTCACGGGCGGTAATCCATCAATTTCACAATCATCGCGGGGAAAATAGGCGGTTCGGACGGAAATATCGACTTTGGTAATTGAAGCAAGGTGGTTTTTTCGATATTTTGTGTGGAACACACTCAAAATCACAATATCTTGTTCGAACCTTCCGGTTCGCGCGAGCATTGAAAGGGCAAATCGTGAAACGGAACGCCGCATTCAAGGGATTTGTACTGTGTCTGGCGGGAGCGGTCTCCGGCTGCTCCGCTTTTGATTCACTTTCCGGACTCTTCTCGGATGACGCCATGCCCGCCACTCCCGCCCAGGCCGTGCCGATGGCGCAGATCATGCCGGCCGCCGCCGTTGCCCCGGCCCCGACATTTCGGGTCGGCGATGTCTTTCGGTTCCGTGTCGGTGAATCACTGATCGCGGAATCGGTGGAGCGCATCGACGAACAGGGCGTGTGGTGGCGCGACAGTCTGGGTCGGCGCTGGATCGGCAGCGAACCGGCGCTAATGCCCAGCCGCGCCGTATTCGATGCCGGCGGCAAGCCCCAGATCGCCACCGTCGTAATGGAAGCCACAGGCGACCTGTTTCCGCTGGTTCCGGGCAAGACCGTCACCTTCCGCCATACGATTCAGGGCGGCTTTTACGCGGCACAGACCCACAAGCAATCCTGCACGGTTGTCGAACCCAGGCCGGCGGAAACCGCGGCCGGGACATTCGACACCTACCTGCTGGAATGCATTTACGACGGCGTCCGGCGGAACAATTACTATTCCCCCGTACTGGGACGGGTCGTGCTGCAGACCGCCGACACGTTCTTCGATTCGGTCAAACGCGAACTGATCGGTTTCGAGCGCGGGTCGGGCGACCCGCTACGCACCGCGCAGGGTGGCGACAACGGAAACATGAGGCCCGCCGCCTTTACCCCCCGGGATGCGGAACGTTTCGGTATCCAGCTTGCGGCATACCGCTCGCCGGACCGGGCCAGACAGGCCTGGGCGCGAATCAAAAGCGCCGGTGGCGCGCTGCTGGACGGGTACGAACCGAGTTTCGAACAGGGCACGGTAAAAGGCACGCCGCTGTTTCGCCTGATCATCGGCGAGTTCGATACCAAGGCCAGGGCCCGCGCCCAGTGCCAGTCCCTGAAACGCAACGGGATCGATTGCTGGGCCCGCGCCCGCGCGGCGGACACAAGCGGTCCTGTGGCGGCAGCCCCCGCCACGGATACACGCATCGTTCAGCGTTAAAAGGCGCCGGGCCTGCCGCCCGGTACGGACCTTACCAGCTGCCGGTATTTTCCATCGACGCCCAGGGTTCCTGCTTCGGCAGCGGATCGCCCGCCTGCAGCAGTTCCAGCGAAATCCCGTCGGGTGAGCGGATGAAGGCCATGTAGCCATCGCGCGGCGGCCGGTTGATGGTCACGCCGGAATCCTGAAGCTTCTGGCAGATATCGTAGATATCGTCGACCTGGAAGGCCAGGTGGCCGAAGCTGCGACTGCCGGGGGCGAATTCTTCCTTGTCCCAGTTATAGGTGATTTCCAGCAGCGGCGCCTTGACCGCTTCCGCCGAGGACTTGTCCTCCGGCGCGGCAAGGAAGATGTTGGTGTAGCGGCCCGCCTCGCTGTCGCGGCGGCGCACTTCGACCATGCCCAGCTTCTTGCAGTAGAAATCCAGCGTCTCGTCGAGGTTCGACGACCGCACCATGGTGTGAAGATAACGCATGAAAGGCTCCCGTCCGATTGTTGCGTTTATTTGCTCTGGCGGAGTCATAACATTTGTACCGCCGGTCGCAAATGCCGGTATTTCCGCAACTGTACCTTATTC
>CAXBEC010000623.1:0-2318 GCA_963974145.1 uncultured Alphaproteobacteria bacterium
CCGCGAAATCCCGGTCCGTCACATTCATGATCCCGAGCGCGGTGTCGCGTTTGTCAGTGACGCTAAAATCCGCGTCGAGCCGGTAGGACCGGGCGTTGGTGGTGCCCCAGTCGACCAGGTGCAGTTCGCCGCTCATTTGCCCCAGCGCAGCACGAGCGGGTCTATTTCCCGGGCCAGCGCGAGCAATTCGGCGCGCGTCGCCGGGTGCAGCGCGGGCAGCGGATGGCGCACATGGTCGGATTTGATCACGCCGCCTTCCATCATCGCCACCTTGCAGGCACGCAACCCGCATTGCCGGTTCTCGAAATTGATCAGGGGCAGGATCTTCGCATATTGCGCGGCTGCTTCCGCCGCCCGGCCCGCCGCGTGATGTTCCAGCACCGGCTTTATCAGGTCGGGCAGCAGCGCGCTGGACATCGTGCCCGTCGCCCCGGCGTTCAGGTCCGCCATCAGGGTAATCGCCTCCTCGCCATCGAACGGCCCTTCGATGGCATCGCCGCCGGCTTCGATCAGCGCCCGCAGCTTGCCCGCCGCCATCGGCGTCTCGATCTTGAAATAGGCGACCTGTTCGATTTCCCGCGCCATCCGGGCGAGAAACGGCACCGACATTTCGATGCCGGCCAGGGGCGCGTCCTGCACCATGATCGGGATACCGGCGGCATCCCCGATGCGGGCAAACTGTTCATAGATCCCGGCTTCGCTGCCTTTCAGGGTCGCACCGTGATAGGGCGGCATCAGCATGATCATGGCGGCGCCGAGTGACGCTGCCTGCTGCGCACGGTCTGCCGCGATCTGCGTCGAAAAATGCGAACAGGTCACGATCACCGGCACCCGCCCGGCGACATGGGTCAGGCAAAGCTCGGCCAGGGTTTCCCGTTCCGCATCGGTCAGCAGGAACTGTTCGGAAAAATTGGCGAGGATACACATGCCGTCCACGCCCTGGTCGATCATGCAGTCGATGATGCGCTTCTGGCCTTCCAGATCCAGCGCGCCCGTGTCGGTAAACGGCGTGGGGACAACGGGAAATACGCCTTTAAAGGGTCTGCTGCTCATGAATCATTCCTGTCGTTATGCGGCCGCCAGCGCCTGAAGCCCGGCACGCAGGGTTTCGGGATCGGGCGAATGCCCGGAGAAAACCTTCCAGCAGTCGATCCCCTGATGAAAGAACAGTTCATAACCGCTCATGACCTTCAGGCCGCTCGCCGACGCATCGCCGAGGAACTGCGTGTCGACCGGCGTATAGACCGCGTCGAAGGCCCAGCGCGCGCCGTGCATCAATTCCGGCGGCAGGGGCGTGCCTTCCGACCCGACCATGCCGACAGGCGTGCAGTTCACCAGTCCTTCCGCGCCACGCGCGCCGTCCACAAGGTCATCGACGACGGCAATCCGGGCATCCGGCGCTGCGGTTCGAAGTTGCGCTGCCAGGGCCGTTGCTCGCGCTCCGTCACGATCGTTAAGCCGGATGTCGCGCGCTCCCAGAGCCAGGAGTCCGAAGGCCACCGCCTTGCCGACGCCGCCCGCACCGACCTGGAAGACAGCGCCGGTCGGGGCCGGGCCGAAGGTCGTGCGATAGGCGGCGACGAAACCGGAATAATCGGTGTTGAACCCGCGCGGGCCGTCAGGTTCGAAGATAATCGTATTGACCGCGCCGATCGCCCGCACGCTCGGTTCGTCGACACGTACTTTCGCGGCGGCCAGTTCCTTGTAGGGATAGGTGATGTTGATGCCGCGATAATCCTGCGCCATGCAGTCCGCAAAGACCGCGTCGAAATCCTTGCCCAGTTCGGCCGGCGTCAGCAGGTCATAGGTGACGGCGATACCCGCCTGTTTCCCCGCAAGGCCGTGCAGATAGGGTGCGCGGGAGGCAGCGATATTGCCGCCGATCAGGCCGAGCCTCATCCGGCGGTTCGACTCAGACATCGAAGAAGACCGTTTCGTTTTTGCCCTGCATATGAATGTCGAACCGGTAGACGATGCCACCGTCGCGTTCGGTTTTCTGCGCCAGCAGCGTATCGCGACGATCCTCGGGAACCGACTGCAGCACCGGGTCTTTTGCGTTCGCCGCCGCCTCATCAGGGAAATAGAGGCGCGTATAGGCATGGTTCGGCATGCCGCGCATGAAGACGATGACGTTAATATGCGGCGCCTGTTCACCGTCTACCGATCCGGGCTTGACCGTGCGAAAGACAAACCGGTTTTCCGGGTCGGTCCCCGTGCCCCAACGCGCGAACCCCTTGAACGCCTGGTTTGAGGCCCGTCGGTCATTCGGATGGCTGTAGCGGCCTTCCGCGTCGGCCTGCCAGATTTCGATCACGGCA
>CAXBEC010000624.1:0-2312 GCA_963974145.1 uncultured Alphaproteobacteria bacterium
GGCGGTGTCGGTCGCGACCCAGTGGCCGCCATGCGCCGGGGTCCAGAACAGTTTAGGCGCTTCGGCCTTCAGGGCGAGCAGGCCGTCATGGATGTCGCGGGCGATGCGGGGGTCGGCATGGTAGTCGAACAGGACGACCCGGTCGGGTGCGACGTGCGGCGGGGCAATCTCGGTCTGCATCTTCATCCTCCCGTAATTTTTCTTAAGTAAATCACGATTTACAAAACAGTCAACACTTATATAACCAGGTAGATGATGGAAGCTCGGGATGTTCGGAAACGGGATGCGGCGCGCACGCGCGAGGCGATACTCGTGGCAGCGCAGCAGGTGTTCTCGGCGCGACCGTATGGCGATGCGTCGCTGAAGGAGATCACGGCGCTGGCAGGGGCGAACCCCGCATTGGTGAGCCGCTACTTCGGGTCCAAGGAAAAGCTTTTCGAGGAAGCCCTCAGCGAAACGCTGGACGCAGGCATGTTGACGAATGCGCCTCGCGAACGATTCGGCGAAGTGATCGCTGACATGTTCACGGCCAGGGCGGGACGCATAAACCCGCTGCCCATGCTGGTGTTCGCAGCCGCCGACAAAGGTACGCAGGCGATTGCTGTGCGGCTGCTCACAGAAAAGACCCTGAAGCCGGTGGAAGCATGGATCGGCGGCGCGCACGCCGAGGCGCGGGCGGCGCAGATCATGGCCATCGCCACCGGGTTCTTCACCTATCGGCTCGTCCTGCCGCTCGCGCCATTCGAGGGCGAGGTGTCGCCCGAGGTGAAGACGTGGCTCGCACGGTCGCTGCAGATGATCGTCGACGCCGACTGACGCCGCCGGTGGCGAAGCCGTATTGCATTACGTGCCTCACACAGTATAACCTAGTTATATAAGTGGCGAGATCGCCGCGGGTATTCGGAAAGCGGCATCATGGCGATCATCACGGACACATTGAAGGCCGTCATGTCGCTGGACGCCCATGCGCCGGTGATCGACCACAAGGAATCCTGGTACGACTGGGGGACACTCAGTGCGCAGGTGGACGCGCTGGATGGCATGCTGGCACGGCTCGGCATTCCAGAAGGCGGGCGCGTGGGCGTCCTGCTGCACAACCGGCCGGGCCATGTCGCCGCGATCCTGGCTGTGCTGGCCTCGGACCGGTGCCTTGTCACCCTGAATCCGCTCTATCCGGACGAGACACTGGGGACCGATATTGCCGGACTGTCCGTGCCGGTCGTCATTGGGGAAGCAGCAGACCTGGAGCGGCCCGGAATCAAGGCGGCGCTGACGGCATCCGGCGCGGCAGTGATTGAGATTGATCCACTGCTGCAACGTGCTGTTCTGAAATCCGAAGGCGCGGCGGACAGGCCTGGGCAGGCAGACGCAAGCGGAATTGCCATCGAGATGCTGACCAGTGGGACAACTGGCAAGCCGAAGCGCGTGCCCCTCAGCCGTGCCGCGTTCGATGCGAGTTTCGCGGCCGTCGCCAAGTATGAAAAGGCCCGCGAGCTGACTCCGCAGGTGAAGCTGCGCAACAATACGACGCTGATCATCAATCCGGTGACGCATATTGGCGGCATCTACGGCGTGATCGGCGCGCTGATGGCGGGGCGGCGGATCTGCCTCGTGGAGCGGTTCACGGTCGAGAACTGGGCAAATGCGGTGGTGCGCCACCGGCCGAAGGTCGCGCCGGGTGTGCCGGCTGCCTTGCGCATGCTGCTGGAAGCGAACCTGCCGGCGGATACGTTCTCGAGCCTGTCGGTGATCATCAGCGGCACGGCGCCGCTCGACCCGGCCATCGTGGATGAATTCCTGAAACGCTACGACCTGCCGATCCTGGCGAACTATGGCGCGACAGAATTTGCCGGCGCGATTGCGGGCTGGTCGCTGGAAGACTTTCGCGCGTTCTGGGAGACCAAGCGCGGCGCGGCGGGGCGTATCCATGCCGATGTCGAGGCGCGGATCGTCGACGCCGAGACCGGCGCGCCGGTTGCGCATGGAACGGAAGGGCTGCTGGAACTGAAGGGTGCCCAGCTGGGAAACAAGGCCGACTGGCGGCGGACCACGGACCGCGCCGTGATCGACGCGGACAATTTCCTGTTCATCAAGGGACGCGCCGACAATGCCATCGTGCGGGGCGGATTCAAAATCCATCCCGACGATGTGGTGCGCGTGATTGAGCAGCACCCAGCCATCCGCGAAGCGGCGGTTGTCGGCATTCCGGACGCGCGGCTGGGCGAAGTGCCCGTGGCGGTGCTGATTGCGGCGGACGGAGCGACACTGCCGGTCGATGCCGTCCTCAAGGCATGGCTGAAGGGCAAGCTGTT
>CAXBEC010000625.1:0-2310 GCA_963974145.1 uncultured Alphaproteobacteria bacterium
CCGTATCGCGGGTCTTTGCCGGGATTCCGGATTCGACCGCGTTCTGGTGCAGATGGGTGAAACCGTCGCGGTTAATCCCGCACAAGGCGGCCGGCCCTGGCGTATCGGGTTAGCGGCTGCGCCCGACGCGCCGGGGCTTTCGTTGACCAATCAGGCGATCGCTTCGTCCGGGCGGGGAGCGAACCGGCCCGGCTTCACTCATATTTATGACCCGCTGTCCGGTCGACCGGTCGAGCCGGATGTCGGCATGCATGTCGTTGCGCCGGATGCGCTAACCGCGGATGCCGTGTCCACTGCGTTGTCGGTCCTGCCGCCGTCGGCAGCGCAGACCGTCATTGAACGGCTCGGTGGTGTGACCGCCTATCTTGTCCGCAAGGGCGCGGTTACGACGCTAACCGCAAACCCGACGACCGGTTCATAGGAGCGCGTGATGGAGATAGTCTATTTCACCCTGGCCGCAATCTGTCTTTACGTGTTGTCCGACCGGATTCTGAACCAGATCGAAACGATGCTTGGCAAAAGGCTGCCGCAGCGCAGCCTGTTTTTTTTCGGGATCCTGCTCGTCCTGGC
Organism: uncultured Alphaproteobacteria bacterium; assembly: GCA_963974145.1. Taxonomy (GTDB): domain Bacteria; phylum Pseudomonadota; class Alphaproteobacteria; order UBA8366; genus MarineAlpha4-Bin1. Next base: position 571 of record CAXBEC010000625.1, read on the forward strand.
TCTCGTCACGTTTTCCCTGATCCAGAAAATGGCCGCCTGACAGCCTTGACCAAAGTCAAGGTAGCTGGCGGACCTCGATCCTAGAGTGTTGGTCCTGCGTGGCGCTGAATGTAGGGCCCATGCGTGACAGAATCAGGGGATCAGACATGGCGGACGCGAAACCGGAACCGGACGACGACGGCAGCGACGAACTCGAACGTATCCCGACAATGCAGCGCATCCTCGACAATCATTTTCTGCTGTTGTTCCTCGGAGTTTCGATACCGGCGGTCCTGTACCTCATGTGGGGAATCATGGAAGTCGCCCAGATTCCCCTGGCCAAGTAGGAAAGGATCCGCGCGATGGCGATTTTCCCTCCCGAAAAGCGAATCTGGTGGAACGAGCCTCTCGAACGTAAGGAAATCGTGTGGATCACGATAGCCTTCCTCTGGGGGCTGGTGATGTTTTCGACCATGATCGCGTGGCATTTTATCGGCGAACAGAACCTGTCCAACGAAGCCTACCGGATCGACCCGGAAGTATTCGCCGAACGCTCCGAAGCGATGACGGAGAAGTACACGGTTCGCGAAGAAGGCGATACCGGCATCCCGGTGGTGCATCCGCCTGCCGGCAGCGATGTCTACATGATCGCGCGGCTTTGGGAATGGTGGCCGATTCTGGAACTGGAAAAAGACCAGAGTTACCGGCTGCACCTGTCGTCAATGGACTGGCAGCACGGGTTCTCGCTGCAACCGGCCAATATCAACATCCAGGTTCATCCGGGCTATGAAATCGTCCTGACGGTGACACCCAATGAGACGGGTGAGTTCGGTGTCGTCTGCAACGAATTCTGTGGGATCGGCCATCATCAGATGGTTGGCAAAATCCACGTCGTCGATAAGAAATAGGGGGATCGGTCATGGCGAGTTCCGCAATTTTCAGGACCTGCCCCGATACGGGGTTGCGCGTTCATTCACAGGCAGAGGCGTTGATTAAAGCCAACGCCGTCGTTGCCGTGGTCTTTCTGGCCATCGGCGGCCTGTTCGGGCTGAGTGTGGCGCTGACCCGCTGGCCGGCGGTGCATCTGCTGCCGGCGGAATGGTTCTATCTGGCGCTGACGGCGCACGGTGCGGACGTGCTGTTGTTCTGGATCGTTTTCTTCGAAATGGCGATCCTGTACTTCGCTTCGGCGATTTTGCTCAACTGTCGATTGGCGGCGCCGCGCTGGGCGTGGCTGGGATTTGCGCTGATGCTGGTCGGCGCCCTGTTGGCCAATGTCGCAGTGCTGCAGGGTGAATCAAGCGTCATGTTTACATCCTATGTGCCGATGCAGGCGGCGCCGCATTTCTATCTCGGCCTGATCCTGTTCGCCGTCGGCGCGTTGATCGGGGTGTTTGTATTTTTTGGTACGCTGGTCGTCGCCAAGGATGAGGGTACCTATAAAGGTTCGGTGCCGCTGGTCACCTTTGGCGCGATCACGGCGGCAATCATCGCGGTGTTCACCCTGACCTCCGGCGCGATCATCCTGATCCCGACCTTCCTGTGGTCCATCGGGTTAATCAGCCATATCGATCCTGTCGTCTACAAGATAGTGTGGTGGGGCATGGGGCATTCCTCGCAGCAGATCAATGTGGCTGCTCATGTCGCGGTCTGGTACGCGATTGCCGCCATGGTGCTGGGCGCCAGGCCGCTATCGGAAAAGGTCAGCCGCTTCGCCTTCCTGATGTACATCCTGTTCCTGCAACTGGCTTCCGCGCATCA
>CAXBEC010000626.1:0-2308 GCA_963974145.1 uncultured Alphaproteobacteria bacterium
CACCAGCACGCGGTTCGCATCCGTGAAATGGCGATCCCACAGGCTGTCGGGCTCAATATCCTTGCCCATGGCGGCATCTTCTGCGCGGCGAGCGAAGAAGCCGGCGTCGAAGCGATCACCTTCGGCGAGTTCGACCTTGGACAGCGCGATATACTGCTTGTGGAGACTGGCTTTGAAACCCTGCTCCGCCGGGTTCATATCCGCGACATCGCCGATCAGTCGTTCACTCGAACAGGCGCCGGTTAACAGCGCCGCTCCGGCCAGAAGGCCAATAACCTGTATTTTCATGCTAATCATCCCCTAAAAAAACTGGTTGCCAACGCCATCAGTTGGGCCATGCGAAACAGCCTCCGGCACTAGATGGCATAGTAGCCGTGCCCGGTTTTCGGGCGTAGTTGGTAATTTCCACGATAGGGCTACTACGTATATGGGAACGCGAATGCGGGATTATAAGTTCCAAAAAAAAAATTACACGCGAATGAAATAGTATCCGGCTCATAACCCCCTTACATTTCGGGATATGAGTTGCTGCGATCACCAACACGATGCCCCGACGACGACGCGGATGCGGCGGATACTGGTTGTTGTCCTGATCGTTAACGCGGTCATGTTCGGTGTCGAGATGACCGCCGGCATTGCCGCAAAATCCGTTTCCCTGCAGGCCGACGCCATCGACTTCCTGGGCGATGCCGCGACTTACGCCATTACACTGGCGGTTATGGGCATGTCCCTGCGCTGGCGCGCCGGTGCGGCGCTTCTCAAAGGAGCGTCGATGGGGCTGTTCGGCATTTTCGTGCTGGGTGCCGCAATCTGGCATGCAGTGAACGGCACCCTGCCCGGGGCGCAGATCATGGGAACGGTCGGTTTCGCGGCACTCGTCGCAAATGTGTTCTGCGCGCTGCTGCTGCTCCGGTTCCGCGAAGGCGACGCAAACATGCGGTCGGTCTGGCTGTGCAGCCGCAATGACGCGATCAGCAATGTCGCGGTGATGATCGCGGCCGCCGGCGTCTTCGCCACCGATACCGGCTGGCCGGACGCCATTGTCGCCGTCATCATGGCGACCCTGGCGCTGACATCATCCTGGCAGGTGCTGCGCCAGGCCCGAAGCGAATGGCGCGAACCGCCGGTTACGGAAGCCGCCTGAGACAGGCCGAAGCGGCCGCGTCAATGATCGCGTCCTCGTCGATCCCCATACAGCTGTATAGGTCCTGTATATCGCCCGACTGGCCGAAATGGTCGACGCCAAGGGCGGATACCTTCTGCGACCCCACCGCGCCAAGCCATGACAGCGCGGTCGGATGACCATCGATTACCGTGATCAGAACCGCATCCGGCGCCAGTTGCCCGAGCATGGTTTCGATCAGCGCCGATGCATCACGTTCGCCGTTGCGGCGGCGCTTCTTGGCCTCGAGCCAGTCGTCATGCAACCGGTCCGGCGAGGTCACCGCCATCAATCCGGCGCCGGGAATATCCTCCAGCAGGGTTTCATGGGCGGCCATCGCTTCCGGTGCCACGGCGCCCGCATAGACGATGGCGAGTTCCGCGTTCTTCGCCGGTTCGCGCCGCCAGTAGGCGCCCGTGACGATGGCGTCCCTGTCGGCGGCCGACAGGGTGCGTTCGGGCTGGGCGATCGTCCGCGTCGACAGGCGCAGATAGATCGCGCCGCCGGCGGGATCCTGCATATGCCGGAAGCTCCATTCCATGATCGCTGCCAGTTCATCGGCGTAAGCCGGTTCAAAATAGGACAGGCCCGGCATCGACATGCCGACCAGCGGCGTGTTGACCGACTGATGCGCGCCGCCTTCCGCCGCCAGCGTGATCCCCGCCGGCGTGCCGACCACCATGAAGCGGGCATCCTGGTAACAGGCGTAGTTCAGCGCATCCAGCCCGCGATTGACAAAGGGATCGTACAGCGTGCCGACCGGCAACAGCCGCGCGCCGAACAGCGGTTCAGACAGGCCGAGCGCCGACAGCATCAAAAACAGGTTGTTTTCCGCGATACCCAGTTCGAAATGCTGGCCGGTGGTGGAGCGCGACCATTTCTGCACCGAAGCGACATTTTCCTCACGGAAGATGTCCGGGCGTTCGTGACGGTTGAACAGCCCGCGCTGGTTCACCCAGCCGCCAAGATTGGTCGACACGGTCACGTCGGGCGAGGTCGTAACCAGCGCCGCGGCCAGTTCGCTCTTGCCGCGGCCAAGTTCGTTCAGGATCTGGCCAAAAACCTGCTGGGTCGATGCCTGTTCGTGACGGGGCGCGGTGATGTCCGGTACCGGCACGGCCGCGGCTTCGTGCTGGTGCGCGGCAT
>CAXBEC010000627.1:0-2303 GCA_963974145.1 uncultured Alphaproteobacteria bacterium
CAGAACGATCTTGTCATGGGTCAGCACCGGGTGACCGGGCGCGAGCGGTTCCGGGTAGACCACGTCGAGCCCGGCTGCGGCGACCGGACCATGATCGAGGGCCTTGACCAGCGCGTCCAGGTCGAGCAACTGGCCCCGCGCGGCATTCACAACGATGGCGCCCTTGGGCAGTTTCGAGAGTTCATCGGCTGCAATGATGTAGCGGGTTTCGTCGGTCAGCTCCGCGCACAGGCAGAGGATGCGGCATTCCGGCAGCATGGCATGCAGGTCATTCATGAGCGTAACCCCGCTGGTCAACGCAAGCCTGGGGTCGACATAGGGATCATAGGCCAGGACCCGGCAATTGAAGCCGTGGATCAGTTTGCGCGCCAGTTCCGAGCCGATATAGCCGAGACCGACAAGGCCGACCGTTTTGCCTTCGAGTTCGAATATTTCCAGCCCCGTGCGCTGGTCCCAGGCGCTGCCGTCACGAGCGGCGCGGTCACCCCAGCGGATCTGTTTCATGGCCGCCATCATCAGCATGATCGAATGTTCCGACACGGGGGTTCGGCCGAAACCCTGATGGTTTACCACGAGTATGCCGCGCGCTGTTGCGGCGGGAATATCGATATTGTCGGTTCCGAATCCGGAAGTTGATATGACCGCCAGCTGCTCGGCGGCATCCATAATATCCGCGGTCACCTGTTCCGGTGTCCGGACCCAGAGGGCCTTGGCGTCCCGGAGCTCCCTGACCAGTTCCTGTGCGTCGGAACTGTCGACGATGGCGATTTCTGTACCGGCTTCGGTGAGCAGCCTGTGCCCGACCTGGTCATACATGGGGCGCCAGAGAACGATCTTGTCTGCCATCGAATTGCCTTTTCTGCTGCAAGCGCGGGGGAACAGGCTATGTCCGGAAGCCCGAATCGAACAAGCTATTTTCCGGCAGTTCCTTTTATCAGGGGAGAATACCGATGCTGATGCGTCTACAGGGATTTGTGCTGATCGTGAACACGCTGCTTCCGGTCGTCCTGCTGGGGGGGATCGCCGGTGCTTTCCTTTACGGGCAGGGGCGCCTGGAAGCGCAATGGGCAATCGTGGAACCGGAACTCGTCGCGCTCCGGGATTCGGCGGGTGCGAGTGTTGTGCTGGTTCAGGCCACGACCGACCGGGTTACGGGACACCTGAAGAAGGCGGGCGAGGGGCTGGATGCGGTTGGGAAGGAGTTTGCGAAAGCCTCGGCAACTGTCGCGCCGACGCTGACGGCAATCGAAAAGGTGACCGTGCCGGGCCTGAAAGTCACGACAGTTCAGAATGCTCTTTGCGGCTATGAAAGGAAGGGGCGAAAACTGCAACAAAAGTCATGCTGGCCGCATCTGGAAATTGTGAAGTCCGGTTTGGGTGTCGCGGTGGCCAAGCCGTTTCGCGATGTGTATGCCACCATGGCGACAGCGGCTCAGCCGCTATCGGATATAAAACTTGCGCTGGGAGAACTGGACGCCCTGGGTGCCCTGCCTGGCAAGGCGGCAGAGGCGCAGGCGGCGATCGGTATTGTCGCCGATGAGGCGATCCGCCTGGCCGGACCCATCGGCGCGGCGTTCAGGGTCGTCGGCTATGTGTCGATTTTCCTGCTGGTTTGGTTCGGTGTGCAATACGGGGTCCGTGGCACGGCAAGGATTCGCGAGGGCTGGCGAATGCTGCTGGGGAAGGACGCATCGCCACTGGGAGTGTAAGCCGAACCGGAACCCCTGCGGCAAATTCGCCGTGTCATGCCGCTAGGGTATGGCAATCGATTTCCATTAGGCGTAGGTAAACGGTTGTTCCGGTAAACCATTATTGAATCGACAGGCTGCGCAGTCGTGCCGCGGATTTCCATGCAGGCTTGCATGGCTTCCGGTGCCGGAGGCGTCTGGCCTGAAAGCGGCGATACGTTGCCAGGATGTGACGAAACCCATGTATCTCTACCTCCCCATCGCGGAAATTTCGGTCAACGTGCTTGTCTTCATCGGGCTCGGGGCGGGGATCGGCGTGCTGTCCAGCATCTTCGGCGTCGGCGGCGGGTTCCTGATGACTCCGCTGCTCGTCATTCTTGGCGTGAAACCGGCTGTCGCGGTCGCAACCGGCGCCAACCTGATCCTGGCATCTTCCGTTTCCGGCGTCTTCGCCCACTGGAAGCGCGGCAACGTCGATGTGAAGATGGGCGTTATCCTGATCATTGGCGGATTGGTGGGATCGACGGTCGGGGTCCAGCTGTTCACGTGGTTGAAATCCATGGGCCAGATCGACCTCGTCATCATGCTGTGTTACGTGGTCTTTCTGGGCGCAAT
>CAXBEC010000628.1:0-2300 GCA_963974145.1 uncultured Alphaproteobacteria bacterium
GTCGAGATCCCGGTGCGCCGCATGCCGGCTGCCGGGATAGGAAAACCCGACATGCTCGAAGGTGATCGTCGGTGCGATCCTGCCGGCCGCGACGGGCCGCGCGGGCGGCTTGATCGGGGCCTCCGCATCCAGAAGGTTGTAGATACCGAGCGACGCCGCCTGCGCGACCATGCCCTGGTGCAGCAGCACCCGCAATTCGCGCAGCGGCCGGAAGACCTCGACCCCCATCATCAGGATGATCAGCAGCGCCGAAATTTCCATTGCGCCGTCCGCGACCCGGTAGGCGCCCACTGCGAGGGTCGCCGCGGCGCCGATGGCTATCCCGGCATCGGTAATGCCGCGCGACAGGGCGCTGGTCGCCAGCAGCCACATGGTGCTGCGGAACAGCGTATGTGCCTTTTCCGCCAGCATCTTTGCGCGGGCGCCGCTTTGCCCGAAGGACTTCAGCGTCCCCAGCCCCTGCACCGAATCCAGGAATTCGGCCGCGAAGGATTTATAGGCGCGCGATCGCGACAGGCTGTTGCGGCTGTCCCAGCGATGGAAGGCCTGCGCCGCGACCATGGTAATCAAAGCCGCGCCGGTCAGGATCGCCGCGCAAAGCGGGTCCAGGAACACGACGAAGGCGAAGATGCCGACCGGCGTCAGCGCGGAAATGAACAATTGCGGCAGGTACTGGCCGAAATAGACTTCCAGTTGCTCCACCCCGTCTACCATCGCCAGGATGACATCGCCGGTCCGCTCCTGCCCGAAATAGGCCGGGCCCAGTTCGACAACCTTCCGGTAGAGCTGTTCGCGGATATGCAGCTGCACCGCCGCCGCGGTGCGGTGCGCCACCATGTTGCGCGCGTATTCCAGAAAACCGCGCAACACCATGATCGCCGCGACACCCGCAAAGGGCATGATCAGCGACTCAAAGGATTCCCCGGCGAACACGCTGGCCAGCAGCCAGCCGAGCAGGGCCAGCCGCGCCACGCCAACCGTGGCCGAGGCCAGGCCGACGACGACGGCCCAGAGGATGCGCAGGCGCACCCCCTTCGTGAAACCCCATAGGCGACGATCAAAATACAAACCTTACCCCCTGCTCAACCGGGGTTGCCCCCGGCACTTGCGTCCCGCCGCCAGAAGGTCAGGACGACGCGACGCACAGCCGTACGATTTCCCCGATGTCGCGGCATTCCTCCAGCCGGCGCACCCGGTCCACCACCGTCCTGGCATTGGCCGCACCGATAACCGGTGTCGCATTGTCGAGGAATTTCGCCGAAAGCCGCTGCCATTGACGATCCAGATCGGATTCGGGCGTTTCCACATCCATCCGCAACCGGTGCTCCGAGCCGTCCAGCATGGAAATGACGACCTCGGCTTCCGCCAGCCCCATATCGGCGTTCGGCACCACCGTGATCTTGTCACGAATGGCGACAATTTCCGGATCCTGGACTTTCTCATCGCTGAAATTGGCGATCAGCCCGGTATTTTCGCCCAGCAGCGCCATCGCCGCCGTGAACCGCAGACTGAATTTACCCTCCAGCCCCGTAACCGGGTTCTGGATATTGCACATTTTCAGGTTGGCTTCCTTCACATGCACTTCGATGCGCGCGACATTCGCCGGGTCGATATTGTTGTTCCGTTTCAAGGTCGCCGTCGCGTCGATCGCCGCATGCGTGCCGTAACAGGCCGCGTGATATTTGAACAGAACATCCGGCGTATGGAAAACGCTGCCGAGCCCGTCCAGCGCCGCCGCCGGGTCGTAGTTTTTCGTCTGGGTATCGGCGAATCCCTGGCTGCATTCCAGCACGTCGGGGCGGCTCTCGAAGCCCTTCCCGGTCAGCAGCGCCGCATATAGCCCGTTCGACGCCGCCTTGCCCGCGTGGAAGGGCTTGCACATGGTTCCGAACATGGATTTCAGCGCCGCCGCCTGCGTGCCGGCGACACCCATGGCATTGGCGCAGGCTTCCGCGTCGAGCCCCAGCAGCCGCGCCGCCGCCGCTGCCGCACCGAAGGTGCCTACGGTCCCCGTGGTATGCCAGCCCGCTTCGTAATGGGATTCATTGACCAGCGCGCCGACCCGGCATTCCGCTTCGATCCCGGCGACCAGGGCCGTCAGGAATTCCCGCCCGCTGCTGCCCAGCTTTTCGCCCAGCGCCAGCAGCGCCGGCACCACCGGCACCGTCGGATGTCCCGGCATGACCAGAATCACATCGTCATAGTCCAGCGCATGCCCGGCGGAGCCGTTCACGACAGCGGCCTGCAGCATGGACAGCTTGCGTCCGTCGCCGATGACGGTCGCCTGGGGATTGCCGCCC
>CAXBEC010000629.1:0-2294 GCA_963974145.1 uncultured Alphaproteobacteria bacterium
CATCGCTGGAAGGGCACTGGATCGCCTGGACCGCGCTGGTATTTGCCTCCGTCGGCGTCTTTTTCCTGGCGGCGATCAAGATTCCCTATGCTGCCTTTTTCGGCCCCGCTTCGGGCAAGTCGGTCCGTGAGGCGCCTTTAAACATGTGGCTCGCGATGGCGCTGTCGTCGGTGCTGTGTGTCTGGCTGGGTATCGATCCGTCGCGACTTTATGCGATCCTGCCCTTTCCGGTGGATTACGTGCCGTATACCGGGGCGCATGTCATTAACCAGTTGCAGTTGCTGGCCTTTGCCGCGCTTGGCGCGGTGATCCTGATTCGCAGCGGCGTCTGGCCGAAGGACGTGGCCGGACGGAACCTGGACAGTGACTGGGTATACCGCCGGGTGCTGCCTGCAGTGGCGCACGGATTGGTCGACAGTCTGGCGCAGGCGCGGGATGAGGTATGGCGCTGGCGGGACCGCCTGCTGGACTTCGTTCTGGAGCGGATTTTCCACTATCACGGTCCGCGCGGTATCATGGCACGCACCTGGGCCATCAGCGGCGCGGCCATATGGGTGATGGTGTTGCTTGGCGGCTATCTGCTGGTCTATTACGTCTGACCTTTAGCGGGTCGCATAGCGGGGTCCTTTGGCCCTGCCGCCTCGCGGATACCGTTTCAGCATGAGCCAGTCCAGCATCTACAAATCCAGCAAGGCCGGCGGCCGGAAACAGCAATACAAGGCGCTGGTGACCCTGCTGCCCTATCTGTGGCCGGCCGGCGAATGGTCGATGCGTACCCGGGTGCTGATCGCACTCGTTTTTATGGTGCTGTCGAAAGTCGTCAACGTCTATGTGCCGCTGCTCTACAAGGATGCGGTTGACGTCCTGAGCGGCGAGATCAATCCGGTTATCGCGTTACCGGTTGCACTGCTGCTGGCCTACGGGCTGGCCCGGCTCGGTTCCGTTGCCTTCGCCGAACTGCGTGAAGCGGTTTTCGCGCGTGTGGCCCAGCGGGCCGTGCGCCGGGCGGCGCTGCGCACCTTCCAGCACCTGCATGCGCTCAGCCTGCGATTCCATCTGGAACGCCAGACGGGCGGACTGTCCCGGGTCATCGAACGCGGCGTGAAGGGCATTGAATTCCTGCTGTCCTTCATGATGTTCAACATCCTGCCGACCCTGTTCGAAATCCTGATCGTCTGCGGAATCCTGTGGAAGATGTTCGACATCTGGTTCGCGGTGGTGACCTTCGTGACGATCATTTCCTATATCGTCTTCACACTGGTCGTCACGGAATGGCGCATCAAGTATCGCCGCGAAATGAACGACCGCGATACCGAAGCCAATACCAAGGCGATCGACAGCCTGCTGAACTATGAAACAGTCAAGTATTTCGGTAACGAAACCCATGAAGCCAACCGCTTCGACAAGGCCATGCAGGGTTATGAAAACGCCTCGGTGCGCAGCACGGTCAGCCTGTCGGCGCTGAATGTGGGGCAGGGCGGGCTCATCGCGGTCGGGCTGGTGCTGCTGATGCTCATGGCCGGGCAGGGGGTGGTGGACGGCACCATGACCCTGGGCGATTTCGTGCTGGTGAACACCTATCTGATCCAGCTCTACCAGCCGCTCAATTTCCTCGGCTTCGTCTACCGCCAGATCCGCCAGTCGCTGACCGACATGGAAGTCATGTTCGGCGTGCTGGATATCGAGGCGGAGATCACCGACAAGCCGGATGCGGCGGTACTCCAGGTAAGCGGCGGCGAGGTCACCTTCGACCATGTCGATTTCCGCTATGACGAGCGCCGCCCGATCCTGCGCGATGTGTCCTTCACCGTGCCGCCGGGCAAGACGGTGGCCATCGTTGGTCCCAGCGGAGCGGGTAAATCGACGATCAGCCGCATCCTGTTCCGGTTCTACGATGTCGCGGGCGGGTCGGTGAAGATCGACGGCCAGGATATTCGCGACGTGACCCAGGCCAGCCTGCGTGCGGCCATCGGCATCGTTCCGCAGGATACGGTGCTGTTCAACGATTCGATCTACTACAACGTGCTGTACGGCCGTACCGATGCCAATAAGGACGAGGTCGAGGCGGCGGCGAAACTGGCGCGCATCCATGACTTCGTCGAGGGGCTGCCCGACGGCTACAAGACCGGCGTCGGCGAACGCGGGCTGAAACTGTCCGGCGGCGAGAAGCAGCGCGTCGCCATCGCCCGCACGATCCTGAAAAGCCCGGCGGTGCTGCTGTTTGACGAGGCGACGTCGGCGCTGGATACCCATACGGAAAAGGAAATCCAGGAAAGCCTGCGCGAGGTGTCCAG
>CAXBEC010000630.1:0-2294 GCA_963974145.1 uncultured Alphaproteobacteria bacterium
TCGCGTTCAGGACGGCATCCCCGACAGAGATTGCTTCCGCCCGGCCGGGTAAAAGGCACACAGAAAACAGGGCGCCGACTGCCAGATTCATGGAATAATTGGTTACTTTCATCAAATCAGCCTCCTGTTCAGCAAAACCCCTGCTGTTCTTTTGGCATTAATCGCCGCTATCCATTCGTTCCGGACTTGATTATGCGACTACAATCTTTTCAGACGGCCGACTTCACGACCGCCTGATGAAGCCATGATGAGCCTGTTTGCCCTGGCGCTCCTTGCGATAGATCAATTTTGAATCGGCTGTGCGGCGATGAGCGCCCGAACAGGCGCAGTTCAAGGCCAGCGACCGGCGCCCGACGAGATTCGGCAACAAGCCTGAAGGTTGGACGCTGGCGTCAGGCCGGGCGGTCCCAGCCCCACCATTTGCAGATCGCCTCGCCCATCACCAGCGGCTTGTCCGCCGCGCGGAGCCAGGGCAGTTGCTCGGTGAACATCGTTATGCATTCCGTCCAGGAACACGGCATCTTCGAAATATCCGTGCCCCAGAACATCCGCTCCGGCCCGAAAGACTCATAAATCTGCTGCAGATAGGTATGCATCGGGGTGAACGGCCAGGGCTCGCTGCAATAGCCCGGGGCGCCGGTCGCCTTGACCGCCACGTTCGGGTATTTCGCCAGCTTCAGCAGTTCCGGAAGATGGGTCATGGATGCGGCATCCTTCAGCGTCGTGTTGCCGCCGCGTCCGCCCAGATGGTCGATGGTAATCCGCAGCCCCGGATGGCGTTCCGCAAGCCGCCCGAAATGCGCCAGCGAATCCGTCGCCAGCGCGGAAACCGGAATATCCGCATCCTCCGCGGCCTTCCAGACCCAGTCGAAGGTGCCGTCTTCCAGCGGCTGGCGCATGGCGTCTTTCTGGAAGGTGTAGCGGATACCAAGCATACCCGGCTGCTGTTTCCAACTGGCCAGCCGTTCCGCCGATTCTTCCGGGGTATTCAGCGGCACGGCGCCCATGATCGCGAAGCGGCCGGGATAATCCTTCACCGCCTTGAACGCCATGTCATGGCTGCCCGGGTCCCAGCTGGGCGGATGGATCACGGCGGCATCGACCCCCGCCTCGTCCATCAGCGCAACTGCTTCTTCGGTGGTGAAGGAGGTAACCTGCCAGTGCGACTGGTTGCTGGGCAACCCGCTGCCCCATACATGGATTTGAGCATCGACGATCTGCATCCTGTCTGCTTTCCTTTTCCGCATATTTCAATATTTCCGGACCGGGCCGCCCTGGACCCGCCCCGCACTACAATATCCCCATGGGAATGGCGGCGGATATGTTTTTCCGCCGCCATTCGCAACGCATCGTCCGTCTTAATACAATGCCACCGGGTTGCCCGGTGACCCGGTGGCACCCTTCATCTTCAGCGGGGACCAGACAAACAGAAACTCATACGCCTTGTCGGCGACAAGTTGGCTGAGATCCAGATTCTCGATATTCCAGATGCCCCGTCTGGTCTGCAGCTGCATGTGGCATTCGAACGGCTTGTCCGCGTTTTCGCCCGGAACGGCTTCCACCGCCCAGGTGTCGGCGCCGGTCAGGATGATCTTGCGATCGGCCATATACTCGCAGGCCGATATACCGAAGCCCGGTTCGCCGGCATTGAAATCCGCGACCCGCTTGGACTTGTCGGCAGCGTCGAATTTGTCCCAGTCCTTCGGGTGCCAGATATTGCCATGCCCGGTATGCAGGAACACGCAATCGCCCTCGCCGATGGGATCGATGCCCTGGCGCTTGACCATTTCCTGGATATCCTGGTCGGTGATGATGCCGGGATCGCCTGCCCCCTTGGGGATGGGAAGCTGCCCGCCGCGCAACGCGACCGCATCCAGCAATACGCCACGGCAGACGAAGCCTTTCTCAGCAACATGTTCCACGCCCAATGGGCCCATGCCATAGGCACCAATGCCCGGGTCGTCCAGGTAGCGGCCGTTATAGAAGAACTTGCCCTTCGAGGTAATGACGCCGATATGGCCCGGCCCGTCGAACTGGGTACCGATCTGGCCGATTTCGGTGGCGAGGTATTCGTCGTTATAAATCAGTTGATGGCTGCCAAAAGGGCCGCCGGTCGGCAGGCCGGGAATGGTCATGCGCCAGCCGCGCGAGCCGAAAGCCGGGGCGTCGCCTGCATAAACCTTGCCCAGCGTCGCGACCTTGCCCCGCTTCACCAACTGGATCGATTTCAGCACCATTTCCGGCGTCGTCCGGTTGACCGATCCGGCCCTGTCATCCGCGCCCCATTCGGCGGG
>CAXBEC010000631.1:0-2288 GCA_963974145.1 uncultured Alphaproteobacteria bacterium
GCTGACGAACCAGGACCAGCAGCGCATCCGCCAGCAGATCGCCTCCTGCTGGTCGCCCCCTGTCACCGATGGCGCCAGGCCTGTTGTCGAGCTGGAAATCGCCCTCGACCCGGAAGGCCGTGTTGTCGATATTCGCGACACGGATCCCGGACGCGCCAAAACAGACGCGGGTTACCGCAAGATCGCCCAATCCGCCCGGCAGGCCATCGAGCGGTGCAGCCCGTTATGGCTTCCGTTATCGGCATTTCAGTCGTGGCGAACCCTGCTGGTGCGGCTCGACCCCGAAGACCGCTGACTGCCCGACATCACAGGCCGGTCGTTACGCCGCCTTATTGTCCTCAATGATCATGGCGGACGCTTTTTCACCGATCATGATCGTCGGTGCGTTGGTATTGCCGGTTGTCACCGTCGGCATGACCGAGGCATCCACCACACGCAAACCGGCAATCCCGCGCACCCGAAGCCGCGAATCCACAACGGCCATCGGGTCCTCGCCCATCTTGCAGGTGCCCACCGGGTGGTAGATCGTGTTGCCATTCCGATGGGTGTAGTCCTTCACCGTGTCGAAGGAATCGACCTCCGGTCCCGGCGCAAGCTCGCCCCGGCTGATTTCGGCAATGGCCGGCGAGGACAGGATTTTCCTTGTCTGGCGGATGCCGGACTGGGTAACCAAAACATCGCTGTCCGCCGACAGGTAATTCGGGCGGATCGCCGGGCGCTCCAGGGGATCGCCGCTTTTTGCCAGGATCGTCCCCCGGCTGTCCGGACGCACCGGACAGACCGCGACGGTAATACCGGGCTCCTTGTCGAAGGTCTTGATATCCGTGACGCTGTAACTCGCCGGGGTGAACAGCAATTGCAGGTCCGGACTGCTGAGCCCCTCGCGGCTGCGGCAGAAAACCATGGCGCTGGTGACGCCGAAGGTCAGCGCCCCATTGGCGAAAAGCGCATATTTGACCGCCTCGCCCATGACCCGCAGACCACGCGATAGCTGGTTGATGGACATCAGGTCGTGGCGGACCCGATGCGAAACCCGTGTCACAAAATGATCCGAAAGGTTCTTGCCGACACCGGGCAGGTCATGCCGCACCTCGACACCGATGGATTGCAAGTGGTCCGCCGGGCCGATGCCGGAAACCTGCAGCAGATGCGGCGAATTGATCGCGCCGCCGGACACGACCACTTCGCGGTTCACCCGCACTTCCTCGTCCGGGCCGTTGCCGCGGCGATATTTCACCCCGACGCATTTCTTGCCCTCGAAAATCAACCCGGTCGACATTGCTTCGGTGATGACTTCCAGGTTGGGACGCGACCTGGCTTCTTTCAGGAAGGTCTGCGCGGTAGAGGCGCGAAACCGCACATCCCGCGTCATCTGCGAATAGCCGACGCCTTCCTGTTCCTTGCCGTTATAGTCGGGGTTGAATGCGTAACCGGCCTGTTTTGCGGCATCCACGAAGTAGTGGGTCAGCGGCAGAATGGTGCGGTAATCCTCGACCTTCAGGACCCCGCCCTTGCCGCGGATTTCCGGATCGCCCCCATTGCGGTAATCCTCGGATTTTTTGAAATAGGGCAGCACGTCGTCATAGGACCAGCCGCGGCACCCCATCTGCGACCAGCCGTCATAATCGGCGGGATTGCCACGCACATAGAGCATCCCGTTGATCGAACTGGAGCCGCCCAGGGTCTTGCCGCGCGGCCAGGCGATATGGCGGCCGCCGGTCGAATCATCCGCTTCGGTTTCGTAGTTCCAGTTCAGCACCGGATGCTGCAGCAGGGTACGGATACCCGCCGGAATATGGATCATCGGGTGGCGGTCCGGAGGCCCCGCTTCCAGCAATACGACCTTCGCCCCGTCCGCGCTTAACCGGTTCGCCAGGACACATCCGGCCGAACCAGCCCCCACAACAACATAATCCGCCTGCATAAATTCTTCCCCTGATGATCAATTCGGGGAAGCTTAGCGTGTCATCTCCCGTCTGTCCTGCCCGCGAAAGCGAATTACGCCTGTAGTGCGGCCAGAACCCGTTCGGGCGTGAACGGCATGTGATACAGCCGCTTGCCGGTCAGCGCATGGAAGGCATTGGCCACGGCGCCGCCGATAAATGGGTTACCGATTTCGCCCAGCCCCGTGGGTCTGGTGTCCCGCTCGATGAAGTCGACATGGATTTCCTCCGGTGCCTCGGCCATGCGCAGCACTTCGTAATCGTGGAAGTTCGACTGTTCCACCGCGCCGTCCTTTATGGTCGCCCGTTCCTTGAGCAATAGTTAATTCATCAAACGTTAGCCCA
>CAXBEC010000632.1:0-2279 GCA_963974145.1 uncultured Alphaproteobacteria bacterium
GCCGGATCGTCAATATTTCCTCGGTCGCCGGGCTGACGCCGACCGGGTCCTCCATCGCCTATGCGGTGGCAAAGGCCGGGCTGAACCACCTGACCCACTGCATGGCCGTGGCGCTGGCGCCGGAGACCCTGGTGAACTGTGTGGCACCCGGCCTGCTGGAAGGCACCCGGGCGACCGCCAACCTGCTGCCTGAACACCTGGAGCGGTCGGCCGCCGGTGCGGTGCTGAAGAAAGTGGCGGACAAGGATGACTGCGCCGACATGGTCGTGACCATGTGCCGGACCAACACGATGACCGGTCAGGTCACCGTCATCGATTCCGGACGCTTTTTCCACTGACCGGAACCGGCGCGATCAGCCTACCGGAAATCCGGCGAGCGCCCTGACCTCATCGGCGGTCATGCCGGAGTCGCGCAATGCCTGGATCGTTTCGGCCCGGTCGCGCTTTGCGAAACGGCGGCCCGACTCATCGGTCAGCAACGGGTGATGGTGGTATTCCGGTTCGGGCAGTTCAAGCAGCGCCTGAAGGACCCGGTGAACATGGGTGGCATGCAGCAGGTCCTCGCCGCGTGTCACCAGCGTCACCCCCTGCAGCGCGTCGTCCCAGGTCACCGCCAGGTGATAGCTGGTCGCCACATCCTTGCGGGCAAGCACCACGTCGCCGCAGCTTTCGGGCTCGACCGCGATTGTCCCGCGTTCCCGGTCGGTAAAGGTCAGGGAACCGACCCGCGCCGCCGCCTGCGCCATATTCAGCCGCAGCGCGAAGGCGTCCCCCGCCGCCATGCGCTCCGCCGCAATCTCGCCCGGCAGTCGCCGGCATATGCCGGGATAAAGCGGCCCGTCCGGTCCGTGCGGCGCCCGCACCGATCCTTCCATTTCCGCCCGCAGATCCTTGCGGGTGCAGAAACACGGATAAAGCAACCCGTCCTCCCGGAGCTGGTCCAGCACCTGCCGGTAATCCAGCATATGGGCGGACTGCCGGCGGACCGGCGTTTCCCAGCGCAGGCCCAGCCAGTCCAGGTCCTCGCGGATGCCATCCACGAATGCCGGCCGGCATCGGCCCCGGTCGATATCCTCGATCCGCAGCAGGAAACGCCCGTCGGCATCGCGCGCCGCCGCCTCCGCAAACAGCGCGCTGTATGCGTGACCAAGATGCAGCCGCCCGGTCGGGCTGGGCGCGAAGCGTGTTACAGTTTCCATATTTCGCCAATGATCCGTGACATGACACTGGCGGTAGCGCAGCCGGAATGGTTAAGTCAATCATCATGGCCGGACCGAAGAAAATGACGAAGCGGGCGATCGCCGCCGCGCTGGATGACCTCGCCGCCCGCGACGCCGATATCGCGCGCACCATTGGCGAGGTCGGCTATCCCGAACCGCGCAATCGTGACCCGGGATTCGAGACCTTCGTCAACATCATCATCGGCCAGCAGGTATCCACCCATGCCGCCGCTGCGATCCGCGGGCGGTTGCTGGCAGCGGCCAATCCGCTGACGCCGCAATCGATGCTGGCGCTGGACGACGACGCCCTGAAGGCCATCGGGCTGAGCCGCCGCAAGATGGAATACACCCGGCTGCTGGCGCAGGACGTGCTGGAGGGCCGGTTCGATCCGGACGGGTTACACCGGCTGGAGGACGAGGCCGTGATGGACGCCATCGTCGCGCGCAAGGGGCTGGGGCGATGGAGCGCCGAGGTTTACATGCTCTTCGCGCTCGGCCGGACCGATATCTGGCCCGCCGACGACCTGGCCGTGATGGTCGCGGTGCAGCGCCTGAAGGGGCTGGCGGAACGGCCGGACCGGCTGCTCATGGACAGTATCGCGGAGGACTGGCGCCCCCATCGCGGCATGGTCGCGCTGCTGATGTGGCATCATTACAATAACGCGGCGCTATAAATCCCCGCGTCGCAACCGGAAAGGCAATGGAACTATGGCGGACAGCAAGAAACTCGACGGCCCGCGTCACCGCGCGGCCTCCGGCACCACGAAGCAGCTTGTCATCCTGTTGCACGGGCTGGGGGCCGATGGCAATGACCTGATCGGCCTGGCGCCGCACTGGGCGTCGGAACTGCCCGACGCCGAATTTTCCGCGCCGAACGCGCCGTTTCCCTGCGACATGTCGCCGATGGGTTACCAGTGGTTCAGCGTGCAGGACCGGTCCCCGGCGGCGATGCTGGCCGGGGTGCAGGCCGCTGCGGCCAGCCTGAACGCCTTCATCGACAGCGAACTGGAACGCACCGGCCTGATCGCGGAGCAGCTGGCGCTGGTCGGGTTCAGCCAG
>CAXBEC010000633.1:0-2275 GCA_963974145.1 uncultured Alphaproteobacteria bacterium
CTGGGAAATGGTCGTCTCCAATATGGGAACGGTGCCGCGCGTCGGGTTGGGTCTCGGTTCAGTCGCCGGGCTGGGCGCGGCGCACCTTGCCGCCTCGCATTATTCCGTCATGCTGAAGGACAAGTCGGCGGTGTTCGTCGCGGGGCCGCCGGTGGTCGAGAGGCTCGGGCAAAAACTGACCAAGAACGAACTGGGCGGCTACAAGATCCAGTTGCGCGCCGGCGCCGTCGACCACGCCGTCGATACCGAAGAAGAAGCCTTCGAATGCGCGCGGCGGTTCCTCTCCTACCTGCCCTCGTCGGTCTACGAACTGCCGCCGCGCACCGAATGCCATGATGACCCGAACCGACGCACCGAATGGTTGATCGACGCGATCCCGCGCGATATCCGCAAGGTATACAAGATGCGGCCGATCATCGAGGCGCTGGTCGATGAAGGTTCGTTCTTCGAAATGGGTCGGCAATACGGCAAGTCGGTCATCACCGGCTTCGCGCGGTTTGACGGCTGGCCGGTCGCGTTGATGGCCAGCGACCCCTATTCCTACGGCGGCGGCTGGACGGCGGATGCCTGCCGCAAGGTAACAAAATTCGTTGATCTGGCCGAAACCTTCCACCTGCCGGTTGTCTATCTGGCCGATTGCCCCGGATTTCATATCGGCAAGGAGGCCGAGGAAGCCGGCACGATCAAGGAAGGCGTGCGCGCCATGCACGCCATGTGGCAGACCACCGTGCCCTGGTGCGCCGTCGTCATCCGCAACCTGTTCGGTGTCGCCGGTGCCGCCCATCGAAGTGGCGGGCGTTTCTGCACCCGATATGCCTGGCCTTCGGGACGGTGGGGATCTCTGCCGCTGGAAGGCGGGATCGAGGCCGCCTACCGGGCCGACCTGGACAGCGCGGATGATCGCGACGCCAAACTCGCGGAGATTGAGGACCGGCTCGGTAAGCTTCGATCACCGTTCCGATCCGCCGAGGCATTCCTGATCGAGGAAATCATAGACCCGCGCGAGACCAGGTCACTGTTGTGCGAATTTGCCGACACAGCGGCGCCGTTGCGCCAGACCGGGCAGAGCTTCCACACGATGCGGCCCTGACCGGACCGAACAAAAATGTCCCGCCGCCCGGAACAGAGCGGCGGGACGATTGCGCGACTTCGATGGCTCAACCGAAATTCGGCATCGAATTGGCCAGCGCCGGGCGCTTGATGAATTCCTCGTACCAGGCGGCAAGTTTCGGCCGGCCTTCACGCCACTTGTCGCCCGGGTGACGGCCATCCGCATAGCCGAGCGAGGCGGCGGCACTGAGAATGCCCATGTGCAACGGACCGCCGAGGTCGTCGGCAAAGCCTTCCAGCGCGTCATAGCACCGTGCGGCGCGGCCGGTTTCCTTCTCGATCACGGCCGGCGACTGCTCGGACGGGTCACGCCTGTTTTCATGGGAACGCTCGAACAGCGAATCCATCAGCAGCGAGGCAACGCCTTCGATCTGAAACGCCTTGCCGCGTGCAGCGGCTTCCGAAGGATAGAATTTTCCGCCCGAGGCTTCGTCCAGAATGCGCAGGATCAGCAGCGTTTCACAGACAAAGGCACCCGTATCGGTTTCCAGCGCCGGCACCTTTGCGCCGGGGCCGTAACTGCGCAGAATATTGTTCGGGTCGGTCAAGGGGGCGACATCGACCAGTTCGACCTTGTCACCCAGTCCGAATTCGGCCACGGCCAGGCGCGGGCGGCGGGCATAGGGTGAATTCCCCGTATAGAACAGCTTCATGAATTGGCTCCCTCGTGTGTTGAATGCAGGCGATTTTGATTTCGCCCATCAGTAGCAATTCTGCATAGACGCGTCGGTTTCTTCGGTTATGGTGACGACTATCTTATTTGACCTGCCGCGCGCAACTGCCACACCTGATCGTACAGTAAATACCCGATGTAAAACCCATGAAAATTACAGAAGTCATCGCCCACCCGCTCTTCGTTCCCGCGGCCCGGCCGGTCTGGACGGCGCATGAACGCATGGCCGGCGATTCGGTCGTGCTGGTCGAAATCCGGACCGATTCAGGTATCACCGGTACCGGTGAAATCCATTTCGGGCCGCAAAAGACGGTCTGTGATCTGGTCGGCCGCTTCGGCGAATGCATCAAGGGCATGGACCCGCTGGGTCATGTCGATATCTGGCAACGCCTGTTTTCCAGCACCAGCCCGCGTCCGGGCGGGTTGGGCGGCTGGGACGGACTGCCCGCGCCCCTGCCCCGCGGCCAGCGCTCCCAGGCCATGGCCGCCATC
>CAXBEC010000634.1:0-2271 GCA_963974145.1 uncultured Alphaproteobacteria bacterium
CTGAAGTTGCCCGCACTGTGGGATGCACAGCGCGAGCTCTTGCGCATCCAATAGCGGCTGGTTCCGGACCGTTACCCTAACGGAATGACCTCAAAAATTACCGGCAGAGACGCAAGGCCAAATTCCGCCAAAATCGCGTTTAAAACCGTCTCTCGGCCCGGGATAAGGTCGCCCATCTAACGCTAAGTTACTGAACTTAGGCGATTATCCTAAACACAACGGAATGACCAAAATATCCTGGAAGTGAGTGGTGGAGCCGAGGGGAATCGAACCCCTGACCTCTTGAATGCCATTCAAGCGCTCTCCCAACTGAGCTACGGCCCCATGGAATAACCTGTCGCGCGCCCTTGCGAAGCGCCGCGAGGCGACACCCTTACAGAAAGAGACCCCGGCTACGCAAGGAATTTGTGCGCCGCCGGATCAATCCTGTTCGCAAAAGGGTCAGCTGTCCTTGTCGTCGTCACCGCTGACGACGATGGGAATGTCGTCCGTGCTGTACTCGTCGTCATCATCGTCGTCGTCCAGCAGCGAATCGTCATCTGCATCGTCGTCATCGTCATCGACGAGCAGATCATCCACATCATCGTCGACACCGTCCGCCGGCGACTTCTTGGCGACAGGGACCGGCGTTTCCTCCTTGGCGGCCGCGGCCTTGCCACGCCGCGAACGTGCCGGCGCTGCGACCTTCGTATCACATTTCGGGCAAATGATCGGGTCGCGCAGCATGTCGTAAAACTTCGCGCCACAGTTTTCACAGAGGTGTTTCGCACCCCATTCCGGCTTGACCAAAATCCGCTCCTTAAATTGTATTTCCGGAATTTTCGCCGAATTGCCACGTTCACGACGCCCTGTCAAAACAAAACGGCCTATCCGGGCACCGGAACGTGAAAAAAACTGTACGAGAATTCTACCGTGCCGCGGTTCAATCATGTTAGAGAAGGTCCGCCCCCGCGGGGCAGACCCACCAAATTGCGAGGCTGTTCACTTGTCTTCCCTGCTATCTCATGCCGCCAGTCCATTGCGCGGCGCCATTTCTGTGCCCGGCGACAAGTCCATTTCGCACCGGGCACTCATGCTCGGCGGCCTTGCTGTCGGCGAGACGACGATTACCGGATTGCTGGAAGGCGAGGACGTTTTGAACACCGCCGCGGCGATGCGGGCGCTCGGCGCCATCGTGACTCGGGACGATAACGGCGTATGGCACGTATCCGGTGTCGGCATCGGCGGGCTGCGGGAACCGGATGCGGTCATCGACCTCGGCAATTCGGGAACTGCGGCGCGGTTGCTGATGGGCGTTCTGGCGGGACATCCCATGACCACATTCATGACCGGCGACGCGTCGCTGCGCAGCCGGCCGATGAACCGCGTCGCCGACCCGTTGCGCCAATTCGGCGCGACATTCGTGTGCCGCGAAGGCGGCCGCATGCCGCTGGCCATTGTTGGCGCCCGCGACCCCATGCCGATTACCTATCGGTTGCCGGTGGCGTCGGCGCAGGTGAAATCTGCCGTCCTGCTGGCGGGTTTGAATGCACCCGGCAAAACCACCGTTATCGAACCCCAGCCGACCCGCGACCATACGGAGCTGATGCTGGTTCATTTCGGTGCGGAAATCGAGATCACCCATGATGCGGAAAATGCCGCCCATATCAGCGTGACGGGGCAACCGGAACTGAGCGGCCGGCCGGTCATCGTGCCGGGCGACCCGAGTTCCGCCGCCTTTGCCGCCATCGCCGCGGCCATCGTCCCGGATTCCGAAATCACGCTGACCGGAATCGGCATGAACCCGAAACGGACCGGGCTGTTCACAACGCTGATCGAAATGGGTGCCGACATCACATTGCGGAATGAACGTACCGAGGCAGGCGAACCTGTCGCCGACATGACCATACGGTCCAGCAAACTGCGCGGCGTGACAGTGCCGGCCGACCGGGCGCCGACAATGATCGACGAGTACCCGGTGCTGGCGGCCGCCGCGGCCGTCGCCGAGGGCGATACGGTCATGCTGGGAGTAGGCGAATTGCGGGTCAAGGAAAGCGACCGGCTGGATGCCGTCGACAGGGGGCTTGCAGCCTGCGGAATCCGCGCGACGGCGGGTCCGGACAGCCTGACCGTCCATGGCTGCGCCGGAGCGCCGCCGGGCGGCGGCACCGTGGCCACAGCGCTGGATCACCGGATTGCCATGAGCTTCCTTGTGCTGGGCATGGCGACGCAGAAACCGGTCACGGTGGACGATGCCGGGCCGATCAACACCAGTTTCCCGGGTTTCGTTGC
>CAXBEC010000635.1:0-2271 GCA_963974145.1 uncultured Alphaproteobacteria bacterium
GCTGTAGATCATGTCGCCGGCGATGCCCAGCTTGTCGTTCCACATGCCGCGCCGCACCGGGTGGCTGCGATCGTCGCGGCGGCTGTAATAGACCGGCAGGTTGAGCGCGCGGAATTCCCCGGTCAGCCGGGTGATGGCCTCGACCAGCGCCGGGTCGCCCTCGCCGCATTGCGGATAGGCGGGGTCGACGAACATGAAGGTCGTGTCGATATTCAGCAGCGCCACCCGCCGGCCGAAGCCGACCCGCTCGCCGAATTTTCCCTTGGCATAGGTCGCCAGCTCCTCCGCCGGCAGGTAATCCGCCCATTTGTCCAGTTTGTTCATGGTGTCGGTGCTCCCCGTTGCTGTCTGCCGGTTACCGTAGCACGGGCGGCGACACCGCATCCATGAAGCGGGCGATGTCCGGTTCGTCCTGCAGGGCCAGGCAGCGCGCGTATACCGCGTCGGCCGCCGCGTCACCCATCGTCCGGCGGCAGAGCTGGCTGAATTTTCGGCCCAGCTGCGCATCGCTGAGCGGATTTTCGGGCCCGCCCGTCGCCTGCGTCACGTGTTCTTTCATCACGCCCGCCGCGCCACAATCAACCGCGACCCGTGCGGCGGTCTGGGGCAGGGCGTCGTCGCGATGGATCGCGATCCGTTGCCGCAGGGCGGCAAGATCCGGGGCGGCCACATCCGCCGTCTCGAAGGTCTCGAAATCCGCATTGCCGTATGTCAGGGCGAGCGTCGCCGCGTGGTGCAGGCTGAACCGGCTGGTGATCGCCGAGGACGGGTTCTGCTTTTCCGCCAGCACGGCGGTACGGGGATGCACGTGGATATCGATGGATACGATATCCGCCGCCGCGAACCCGTCGCGCCCGGCGATGGCGAGGCAGCCGTCGATCACCGGGTGGATGACGACGCCGCAGGGATAGGGTTTCAGGCTGATCTCCGCGCCCAGGAAGCGCTGCCCCAGTTCCGCCAGCAACGCGCGGTATCCATCGACCGGGGGGAAGACGCTGAAATAGCCGAAGGGCTCGTCGAACACGGCGGGCGCGCTGGTGATCCCGGCTTCGGCCAGCAGCGCGGCCATCACGCCGTCCCGCGCGGCCCGGCCGACATTCAGGTTCTTGCCCTCATTCGGCAGCATGGCGCGTAGCCCGCCCGCCTGCGTCGCCGCCATGGCCAGCGCCCGCGCGACCGCCTCCCGATCAAGGCCCAGTAGCCGGCAGGCCGTCGCCGCCGCGCCGATCACGCCGGCGGGCGCCGTGATATGCCATCCCGACGGTCACCGCATCCAGCAGCGCCCGCCCGGTTGCCCGCCTGGCCTCCGCCACGGCCAGCGCCGCCGCGACCACCGTGCCCGTCGGGTGGATCAGGGTCGGCACATGCATGTCGTCGAAATCCAGCACGTTGGAGGCGAAGCCGTTGATGAAGGCGGCGCTCGCCATGTCGCAGCGGCGGTCCGCGCCGATCACACCGGCCGGGCCGTCCCCCGCGGTGGCCGCCATCACGCCGCGCAGGCGGGTGACCGAGTCATCCCGGCATCCGCCGACCGTGCAGGCCAGCCAGTTGGCAATCGCCCGCGCGGTGTGCCGGTCGGTGCCGGGCGGGGCGCCGGACGGATCGTAACCGGTGATGAAGGCGACGACCCGGTCGGTGACCGGCCCCGCCGATGGTTCCGTTATGGCTGCGTGCATGTTCATCGCCCCTGGCTTGCGTCTGCCGCGGCGATCATAGAACAACGGGCCGCGCGGGTTTAGCCCCGATGCCGCCTGTCGGCCGCCCCGATGAGGATCGCCTCCTGCAGCCTGTCGCCATGCAGCACCGAGATGTCGCCGGTGGTTTCCAGCACGACGGCGCGCACCTGCTCGATGACCCACAGGATCGCGGCAGCGCTCAGCAGGAGGCCGCGCAATGCGGCGTCGGCAAATGGATAAAGTTCCGGCATCCGGGTCCCGTTATGGACAGACAGGCATTAACGGCCTCGCAGCATGAACGCCATTCGGGCGGTTTGGTTTCAGCGCGCCCGTCGCTATCGTGGCGGGTCCGGCGGCGCCGCGGCTGCTTCGGATATCGACGCGCCCGGCACGGTGACCTTGCGCGTCAGCATGCGTTCGCGGTGCCAGACATACAGCCCGGCGGCGAAGAGGATTGCCGTGCCGGCGACCGTCGGCAGGTCGGGCAGCGAGTGGAAAAACACCGCGCCGATCAGCGTCGCCCAGATGATCGTGCTGTAGGAGAACGGCGCCAGGATGGAGGCGGAGGCCAGCATGAAGGCCCGGATGGTGAGAT
>CAXBEC010000636.1:0-2267 GCA_963974145.1 uncultured Alphaproteobacteria bacterium
CAAGCAGGTTGTTGAAGTCATGCGCGACGCCGCCGGTCAGCTGGCCGATGGCCTCCATCTTCTGCGCCTGGCGCAGCTTTTCTTCGGCTTCCTGCCGCTCGCGGATCTCGCGGGCCAGGCTTTCATTCAGCGCCTGCAGGCTTTCGGTGCGTTCGGCGACCCGTGTTTCCAATTCGTCGTTCAGCCGCTGCAGGCTCCTCCGCAGGATCACCTGCTCGGTTATGTCCTCTTCGTTCAGCACCGTCACGGCCTCGCCCGTCACGGGGTCACGCCCCCTGCGCGCGGTAATCCGGTGGATCCGCTCGCCCTGGCCCTTGCGGATTGTGAACTCGCCCTGAAGATACCCTTCCGCCTGGACCGCTTTCAGGATTGTCACACTGGTCTCGGCATCGACGAAACGATTGGACAGGTCGCACCGTCCCGGCCGGGCCGGTGTTCCGGCATAACAGGCATGGGACGCCGGGTTCTGCGCCAGAAGCACCCCGGACATGGTAAAGCTGCTGACCATGAGGGCGGAGGAACGGGCGACTTCCAGGATGCGCAGCGTCTCCGGATCGTCCCGGAAATCGAGCGTGCGGGATGCCTCGACCAGGATCGCGTTGCGATTGTCCCCGACCCGCACCGGCTGCATATCGGCGATGATCGTCGTGGGGATGCCGTCGGGATACAGGGTCCATGTTTCCTGAATCCGGCCCTCGATCACCGGGTTGTCGACCACCTGCCGCAGGCGCATGCGGACGGAGTCGCTGTCGCTGGAATAATCGCGCGCCAGCAGCGCCTCGAGTTCGGGCGCCTGCCAGAAGGCGAGGGCGCGCGGATTGGCCCACCACATGGCGTGCTGGTCCACGTCGAAAATCCACAGCGGCGTGTTCAACGCCATGAAATGCGCGAGTTCCTCACGGCTGCGGTAATGGGGGCGGTCGTTGCTGGGCATGTCCATTGCGGGTTGGCATTATCTTTCGGGCCCGGTCGGGTCGTTACCGGTCGGGGGGCGAATGTTATGCACCTGGCAAGGGCGCCCTAGGGTAACATCACTATCACGAATATCATGTGTCAATTGTTAAGAGGCGCTTATTTCGTGCGGCGGCGGCTGATTGCCACCGATGCGGCATCGGGTTACGATCCTGCAAGCAATCAGTGCATTTCGCCATGGGAGGACAGGATGGGCGATACGGCGTTGCGGCGTCTTCACAGGCCGGGCTGGTCGGGCAGGGACCTGACCAAAGCCGGAATCACCCTGCGGTTCGGCACGCCGCAGCTTGATGCCATCGACACGCTGATGGACGGCATCCGTGCGCGCGGGCTGACCTATTCACAGATCACGAAGGCGGATTTTTCGCATCCCGCGCTGGACGGGTTCCTGGCCGATGCGCTGCGGGAACTGAAGGCCGGGCCGGGCGTGCTGGTGCTGGCGGGATTTCCGGTCGACGACTATCCGCTGGCGGAGATCGAGAGCATCTACTGGGGCGTCGGTACGCATTGGGGCGACGCGGTGTCGCAGAGTTCGCGCGGCGACCTGATGGGCCATGTGACGGACAAGAGCGACCCGGCGCGCGGCATCCCCGGCCGCGGCTACCAGAGCGCGCGGGAACTGGTGATGCATTGCGATTCCGCCGAGCTGGTCGGGCTGCTCTGCGTGCGGCAATCGAAGAGCGGCGGCGAGAACGTCTTTGCCTCCTCGCTGCGCGTCTACGACATCATCCGGCGCGAGCATCCCGAATACCTGCCTGTGCTGGAAAAGGGCTTCCCCTATCACCGGCGCGGCGAGGAAGCCGACGGCCAGGCGCCGATCTCGCCCTATAACGTGCCGGTCTTCTCGCAGCGCGACGGTATCATGAGCTGCCGCTATTCCACTGAGGGTATCTTCGCCGGGGTTCATGGTCTGGGCCGCGAGATGACAGCACTGGAGCGCGCCGCTCTCAACTTCTTCCAGGAGGCGGCGCTGCGCGAAGGCGAGCGCTTCGACCTGCGCACCGAACCGGGCGAGGCGGTCTATGTGAACAACTACGAGATCCTGCATTCGCGCACGGCGTTCGAGGACTGGCCGGAATTCGAACGCCGCCGCCTGCTGCTGCGGATCTGGCTGCAAGGTGATCCGCCCCGGGTGATGAAGCCGGAGATGCAGGCCTTTGAAAATCGCGGCGGCCGCATGGGAATCGACCACCAGCCGGGCCGCGTGCCGGGGCTGGTGGGGTATGAGGTGATCCGCTAGGGCGGGGGTCGGCGGGGGCAACGATCAATAAAACTCCTTCTCCCCTTGAGGGGCT
>CAXBEC010000637.1:0-2261 GCA_963974145.1 uncultured Alphaproteobacteria bacterium
TCGCGCCGCCACCGTACCGGGGCGATCAGATGTCCCGGGGATTGACCTCGAACGCCAGCGCCCGGCCCTTCACGAAACGGGCGATATTGTCGAGGAACAGCGCGTCCCAGCGGCCGCGGGCGCCGTCTCCGGCGAAAGATGTATGCGGGGTCACCCGGATTTTCGGGTGCGACCACAGCGGGTCGTCCTGCTGCATCGGTTCCTGACGGAACACATCCAGCACCGCATGCCCCAGATGGCCGCTGTCCAGCGCTGCGATCAGGGCCTTGTCGACAATCAGCGCGCCGCGCCCGATATTGGCCAGGATGGCACCTTTCTTGGTCGCGGCGAAGAATTTGTCGTCCGCGAAATCCCGTGTCTCGTCGTTCAGCGCGCAGGCCAGGACGATGACATCCGCTTCCGGCAGGAGTTTCGGAAGGTCATCCATCGTGCCGGACCGGTCGACGAATTCCGATGTATGGGGAGACCGGCGAACGACATCGACGGTCGCGCCGAAGGCCTTGACCCGTTTTGACAATTCCTGGCCGATCGGCCCGTACCCGATGATCAGCCAGTTCATCTGGGACACTTCGCGGAACGGGGTATTCTCCCATTTCTTGGCGGTCTGCAATTCGCGCTGGCGGTCAATCGGATGGATCAGACTCAGTACATGCGCCATGACATATTCCGCTATCGCCACGCCCTGGGCGCTGCTGTTGCAGATGCGGGTGCCCTTGTCGGAAACTTTTTTGTAGACGGGGTCGTCCAGACCGGCATTGAAGGTCTGCAACACGCCAACCGATTTGCACCCCAGGACAGTGTCGAAGGCCGTCTGGCGCGCGCCATCCGGATTGACGTGGCTGGACAGCCAGAAATAGTCGACATCCACCTCGCCGGGAGGCACCGATTTGCCATCAATCTTGAACATGCCGTCCTTGCCGAAAGGCAGGACCTTGAGATCAAGCTTGAGCTTGTTGAGCCGTTCGCCGATATGTTCCAGCGATTTTTCGTACATTGCGACTGATACGGGCATCTTGGGTACCTTCCAAAAGACATAAGAGTGACCTTGGGTATACAAGGCAGGCGCGGGCGATGCCAGTCGGCATCGCGTGAAATTCCGCCGCCGGTTATCAATTTCTGACCGCTATCTCCGCCGGGTCGTATGCAAGACCGGCGGCACCGTATCCGCCGTCGACATTCAGCACATGGCCGGTGACCCATTCGCATTCGTCGGACGCCAGGAACAGCGCCGCATTGGCGACTGCCTCTATAGTACCGTAGCGACCGGCGGGAATACGGTCGATATAGCCCTGCTTGCGGGTCGGGCCATGCTGGCTGATGCCGGTTTCGATCGGGCCGGGGGCGATGGCGTTGACCATGATCCCCTTGGCCGACAATTCCACCGCCAGCACCTTGCAGACATGCATTACCGCCGCCTTCGATGCGCCATAGGCAATGCCGCCCATATTGCCGCGCTGCCCGGAAATCGAGCCGATCTGGATGATGCGGCCGGATTCCTGCGCCACCATGTGCCGGGCGGCAGCCTTGGCCGTCAGGAAAGAGCCGGTCAGGTTTATGCGGAGCACGCGCTCCCAGTCCTCCAGGCTGGTATCCAGCGCCAGCCGGTGCAGTCCGATCCCGGCATTGTTGACTGCGATATCGATCCGGCCGTAGCGGCTGACGGTTTCCGCCACCTGCGCCTCGCAATCGGCAGCCTCGGCGACATCGGCGGGGAAGGCGCTGGCCGTACCGCCTGCTTCCGTGATGGCGGCCACTGTCGCTTCGGCCTTTGGCAGGTCCCGGTCCGCGCACAATACCGATGCCCCTTCGGCCGCAAAGCGTCGTGCAATTCCGCCGCCAAGCCCGCCGCCCGCGCCGGTGACCAGCGCTGTTTTTCCTGAAAGCCGCATTTCCGTCCCCCTTGTTTTCGGATTAGGATCGCAGGATAGCATTCATGGTTCGCCGCTTGCGAATGCCACGATTTGCCATGCAGGGTGCAATCCGACGGGGAGACCGCAGCATGAAGATTGAATCCGGGGATAGCGCCGGTCCGGTGCGGGATTATGCGGGCTACGGCCGGCACGTGCCGAAGGTCGTCTGGCCCGGTGGCGCTAAGGTCGCCGTCAATATCGTGGTCAATTACGAAGAAGGCTCGGAACTTCACATGGCCGCCGATGGCCGCAATGAATCGGCGCTGGGCGAAATTCCCTATGTCATGGATGCGGCGTATCGCGATCTGGCGATGGAATCGGTCTATGAATATGGCTCGCGCGCCGGGATCT
>CAXBEC010000638.1:0-2258 GCA_963974145.1 uncultured Alphaproteobacteria bacterium
GGCGGTAAGCTGCGGGACGCCGACGCCGGCGACGATCCGCGTGGTGCAGATCGATCCCGGGCCGATCCCGACCTTGACCGCATCCGCGCCCGCATCGATCAGCGCTTTCGCGCCATCCGCCGTTGCAATGTTTCCCGCGACAACCTGTGCGTAATTGCTTTGCCGCTTGACACTGTCGACCGTCTCCAGAACCCCGATGGAATGGCCATGCGCCGTATCGATCACAATTACGTCGCAACCGGCCTCCAGCAACGCTGCGGCACGTTCCACGCCTTCCGCACCGACGCCAACCGCGGCGGCCACCCGCAGACTGCCATGTTCATCCTTGCTGGCGTCCGGATAACGCTGCGCCTTTTCAATATCCTTTACCGTGATCAGCCCGACGCAGTGACGTTCGTCGTCGATCACCAGCAGTTTTTCGATCCGGTTTTCATGCAGCAGGCGCTTGGCTTCGTCATGCGTGACGCCTTCGCGCACCGTGATCAACCCGCGGCGCGTCATCAGCTCCCGGACCAACTGGTTCGGATCGGTGGCGAAGCGGACATCCCGGTTGGTCAGGATACCAACCAGCTTGCCACTGCGCTTTGCAATAACGGGAATGCCGGAAATGCTGTTGGAGTCCATGATATGCAGGGCATCCGCCAGGCTCCTGTCCGGTGTAATCGTGATCGGATCGACGACAATGCCCGCTTCGAACCGTTTCACCCGCCGGACTTCCTGCGCCTGCTCTTCGATGGTCATGTTCTTGTGAATGACCCCAAGTCCGCCGACCTGCGCCATCGCAATCGCCAGCCGGCTTTCCGTCACGGTATCCATTGCCGAGGAAATCAGCGGAATGCCCAGCGCCACCTTTTTGGTAAACTTTGTCCGTGTGTCGGTATCCTTTGGCAATGCCGAGGACCGGGCGGGCAGGAGAAGGACGTCGTCAAATGTAAGTGCTTCACGGATTTCCATTACATGTCTCCAGCCGGTGGAGCACCGTTATATCACGCGCGTGCAGCACAGCTAAACATTTCTCGCAATTTTATCCACAAAATGCACAGCCTTGGACCATGAAGGCCAATTTTAGGCACATCCCGGTCACCCTCGAGCCATTGAATCAAATTTATTCCGAATTTTTGTCGTAAGCAGGGAACTCGGGTGTCCCTCGATACCCGGTTGCCACGACGTACATCTCCGCCGATTCCTTGCGGCTGGCGGGGGGTTTTGCATGGGCAACACGCCGGAACGCACGTTTCAGGCGGCTCAACAACCCGTGCTCGGTGCCGCCCTGCAGTACCTTGGCGACGAAGGCGCCGCCGGGCGCCAGAACGTCTTCGGCGAAATCCAGCGCCGCTTCCGCCAGGCCGATGATCCGCAGATGATCCGTCGCCGTGTGGCCGCTCGCCGAGGCCGCCATATCCGACAGCACGACATCCGCCGGGCCGCCAAGGACCCGCACCAGCTGCTCGACGGTATCGGCGTCGTGCATATCCCCTTCGAGAATAACCGCGCCACTGATCGGATCGACCGGCGTTATGTCGATACCAACGACCTTTCCTGTATTGCCGACCTTTTCCAGCGCCACCATGGTCCAGCCGCCGGGCGCCGCGCCCAGATCGACCACACGCGCGCCTTTCTTCAGCAGATGATATTTATCGTCCAGTTCCAGCAGCTTGAACGCCGCCCGGCTGCGGTAACCCTGGCGGCGGGCTTCAGCCACATAGGGGTCGTTCAACTGCCGTTCGAGCCAGCGCCGGGACGAAACCTTGCGTCCCTTTCCCGGTCGCAGGCGGACAGTCTCGTCGCGGCTGACCGAAATATTGCGTCGGCCGCCCTTTCCGCCCTTACGATCGGCCAATTGCGTGCCCTTCGCGGTCGGCCGCTTCCATCAGGTCGATCAGGATACCTTCCCGCAGGCCACGATCGGCGACGCGCAACCGCCCCACCGGCCAGCGCCGGCACATCGCCTCCAGGATGGCACAGCCCGCGACAACAAGATCGGCGCGGTCGGTGCCGATGCAGGGGTGCGCTGCCCGCTCAGCGCAGTTCATGCTGCGCAATTCATCACTGATCTTGAGGATTTCATCAAATTCCAGAAAAGCGCCATCGACAAGCCCCCTGTCATAGCGCGACAGTTTCATCGATACACCGGTCAGTGTCGTTACCGTGCCGGACGCGCCCAGTATCTGCAATTCGCCGCGGCGCACGGAACCCGAAATATCGTTTTTGGCACAGAAGGGCGCCAGTTCCCGATCGACATCTTCAATCATCGCACC
>CAXBEC010000639.1:0-2257 GCA_963974145.1 uncultured Alphaproteobacteria bacterium
CAGCCGGCCAGTATCGATTTGCGGCTGGGCGCGGTGGCGCACCGAGTGCAGGCAAGTTTCCTGCCCGGTACGGCGACAGTGGCAGAAAAACTGGCGGCGTTCGGGCTGCATGAATTCGACATTACCGATGGTGCGGTGCTGGAATGCGGCTGTGTTTATATCGTGCCGCTTTGTGAATCGCTGCGGCTGGAACGCGGGCTGTCCGCAATCGCCAATCCGAAGAGCTCTACCGGGCGGCTGGATATCTTTACCCGGCTTATTACCGATCACGGCGTGGAATTTGACAGGGTTCGGGGCGGCTATGAGGGGCCGCTCTACGCGGAAATTTCGCCGCGTACGTTCAGCGTTGTGGTGCGGGCGGGGGCGCGGCTGAACCAGCTGCGGCTGAAGTCGGGGCAGTTTTCCTACAGCGACCGGGCGATGCGGCAACTCAACCGGAAGGTCGGACTGATCGATTCCGACCCACAGGCCGGCAACCTGAAAGATGGTATTCCCTTTACCGTCGACCTGCAGGGCGATCCCAAAACCGGCCTTGTCGGGTTTCGGGCGCGCAAGAATACGCGACTGATCGACGTCGACAACAAGGGCGGTTACGACCCGCAGGAATTCTGGGAACCGATCCATCGCGGCCGCCTGGCGGCCATCGTTCTGAATCCGGATGATTTCTACATTCTCGCGTCGCGCGAAGCGGTGACCGTGCCGCCGGACCATGCGGCCGAAATGGTCGCCTATGATACGCTTGTTGGCGAATTCAGGGTTCATTACGCGGGCTTTTTCGACCCCGGTTTCGGCGATGTCGGCAGCGGCGGCGGCGGCAGCCGCGCGGTGCTTGAAGTGCGCTCGCATGACGTCCCGTTCATGATCGAGCATGGCCAGATCATGGGACGGCTGGTTTATGAACGCCTGACCGAAGCGCCGGACCGGGTTTACGGCCAGGGCATCGGTTCGTCATATCAGCGCCAGGGCCTGCAACTCGGAAAGCATTTCACACCCTGGCCCGGTCTTGGTGATTTCGGCGGTTGATCGGATGGAGACGGTGCACGGCACCACGGTGGCGATCGACGGCAAGGGCGTTCTGCTGCGCGGTCCTTCCGGCAGCGGCAAGTCCGACCTGGCGTTGCGGCTGATCGATGGCGGTGCCGATCTGGTCGCCGACGACCGTACCATCCTGACCCGGCAGGGAGAGGGGTTGATGGCGTCGTCACCACAATCCGTTTTCGGGAAAATTGAAATCCGCGGGCTTGGCATCGTCCGCCTGACAGCGATCGATCACGTATTACTTTGCCTTGTCGTCGACCTTTCATCGGGCAAAATCGAACGCTTGCCGGTATCGGAGACCGCGACAATTCTCGATCTCGGCATTCCATTGCTGCGTATCGCGCCGTTTGAGGCGTCTGCGGCTGCAAAAATCCGGCTTGCCGTCAGGGCCAAAGCGGGGGATATAGAGCGATGAGTATTTTTCTGCGGTGCAGCAATCCTGATCCGGTCTAGTATGGGAGTTGTCCGGTGGATGGGAAGGCGATGAAACAAACCGTTGTTCTGGTGACCGGAATGTCCGGCGCGGGCCGGTCGACCGCCCTCAAGGTGCTGGAGGACCTCGGCTACGAAGCCGTTGATAATCTGCCATTGTCCTTGCTTGCCAGCCTGGTGCAGCCGCGCAGCGACCGCGGCGCGACCCGTCCGCTGGCGATCGGTGTCGATATCCGGACACGCGATTTCAGCGTCGACCCCTTCATTGCCGAACTGGACCGCCTGATCGACCATGACGAACTGGTGGTTCGCGTGCTGTTTCTGGACTGCGACGATGAAATTCTGCAGCGCCGCTACACGGAAACGCGGCGCCGGCACCCCCTGGCGCTGGATCGCCCGGTGCCCGATGGGATCCGGCTGGAACGGCAACTGCTGGCGCGGCTGCGCGAACGCGCGGATGCGGTGATCGATACCTCGAACAAGACGCTATGGAACCTGAAGGAACTGGTGTCGGAGCGATTTGGTTTCGAAGATGAATCCGGGTTAACCATTAATGTGACGTCGTTTTCATACCGGCAGGGCCTGCCGCGCGAAGCCGATCTTGTCTTCGACGCCCGGTTTCTGGCCAACCCCCATTATGTCGATGAATTGCGCCCGATGACCGGCGAAGACGAGGCGGTTGGCGCGTATATCGCGGCCGATTCCGGTTTTTCGGCCTTCCTGGATGCGCTGACGGTCATGATGGCGATTCTGCTGCCGCGCTACGAAGCGGAAGGAAAGAGTTACC
>CAXBEC010000640.1:0-2244 GCA_963974145.1 uncultured Alphaproteobacteria bacterium
CGGAACTGGTCTGGTGTCCGGAACTTAAAATTCATGCGAATGGTGCGCTGGCCATTGCGCGGGTCGCGCTGGCCTGCGGCAATCCCGATACGGTCGCGGCGGTGTTCGACAAGATGTTCGGCGCAGGATCGGTGGCGCGCGCCACAGCGGCGGGTGTGCCGCATGTGCTTCGCGCCGGTAAGGTCGCGGTGGAGCTCTGGCCGCACAACGCGCTGGCTTCCGCGCTGGGCAAGGCGATGCCCGATACCGCAGGTCGCGGCGACATGATGGCGCTGTTTGGTATACGGGTGAAATCCCTTGCTGAAACGGCGGGCTATCTGCATGACGTCGGGATCGCCACCTTGCCGGGGAAAGACGGGGCGATCATCGTGCCGCCGGCATCGGCGCTGAATGTCGCCATAGAGTTCTCCGCCTGATCGATTGCATGAATTTCGCGATGGGCGGGCAGTTTGACGCACCTGTCATCCCGGCCACCGAGCCGGGATCCAGCTGTGCCGGCAGGGCGTGGCCGGGCGCGTAGCGGCCGTCTTGGTATCGACGTCGTGGTTGAGGCATGGATCCCGGGTCAAGCCCGGGATGACAGGTTGAGAGGGCTTTGGTGGTATCCCAACCTTCTTTCCAACCCGGGGGTTGCGGTATCGACAGGGGCGTGAAAGCATTCCGGTATCCATTCACACGCGAACAGTAACGGGAGGCGCGCCATGGATGTCGGCATGATGATGATCTTCACCAATTACGGCTGGGAGGATTGTTCCGACAGCCAGGTCTGGGAGGAGGAGATCCGGCTGGCCCGGATCGCTGCCGATGCGGGATTCGACTGCCTGTGGTCGGCGGAGCATCACTTCAACGACTATTCCTTCGTCCCGGACAACATGCAGTTGATGGCGCACCTGACCGCGCTGCATCCCGATATCGATGTGGGTACGGCGGCGGTGATCCTGCCCTGGCATGACCCGCTGCGCGTGGCGGAAAATGCCGCCGTGCTTGATCTGCTCAGCAAGGGGCGGCTGCGGCTGGGCATGGGGCGCGGGCTGGCGCGGCGCGAATTCGAAGCCTTCCGCGTGAGCATGGATGAATCGCGCGGCCGCTTCGACGAAGCCTCGGCGATGATTTTGAAGGCGCTGAAGACGGGGTTTATCGAAGGCGATGGCACTTTCTACAAACAGCCCCGCACGGAAATCCGGCCCCGGCCCGAGTTTGATTTCGGCGGACGCATATATGCGGTTGCCTCCAGCGAGGACTCAATCGATTCCGCCGCGAAGCTGGGCGCGCATATGGTGATGTTCGCCGATCGCCCCTGGGAAATGCGCAAGCCGGGTATCGAGAAGGGCCGCGAGTTGCATCGCCAGTATCACGGTACCGAACCGCCCGTTCCGATGCTGACCGATTTCTGCGTCTGTGGCACGGATCTCGCCACGACGGAGGACGAGGCGCGCCGGTATCAGGGCAAGTTCGTGGAGAGCAATTTCTACCACTATGAATTCCTGGGCGACCACTTCAAGAATGTGAAGGGCTACGATTCATACCAGCAGAAGGCGGAAATCGCCCGGTCGACGGGTGTCGAAGGCGCGGTGAAAGGGTTCATGCAGGCGGCAAGTTGGGGCACGCCGGACAAGGTCCTGCGCGGACTGGAAGCACGCCGCGAATTGCTGGGCGATTTCGAACTGAACGTCGCCTTCCGTTTCGGCGGGACACCCTACGATGTGGCCGAACGGGGGCTGAAACTCTTCGCGAAGGAAGTGCTGCCGGTACTGCAATCCTGGGAGCCGGCAAAAGCCGCGACGGCGGCTGAATAGTCGCCGTCGCAGATTTTGCGGGCGGGGCCAGGTTCAGCTCTTGTCGTATCGGAAGCCGAGTCGGACATAAACCTGGTAATGCGCCACGACGCCGTCAACAACATGTCCGCGCGTGCCGTTGACCTCGAACCATTCGACATTGCGCAGGGTTTTGGAAGCGGTGGAAACTGCGTTCTCTATCGCTTCCTCAATGGACGTGGCGGATGAACCGACCACTTCGGTAACGGCATATACATTGTCATCCATCTGATCTGCTCCTGTGTTGTGATGCAGGCCGCCGGGGTAACGCAAAGTGCAGTGTGCCGATGCGTAACGCGGCGGCTGTTACAGAGGTAGAACGTGTCAGAGAAAGATTTGTTTCATCGGTCGCGTAAGGGCCGGGGGAACCGGATTACCGGATGAACGTTCATATATACAAACGCGTTGATCCGGGACGCCTGACAGGCTG
>CAXBEC010000641.1:0-2241 GCA_963974145.1 uncultured Alphaproteobacteria bacterium
GGTGATGACAGGATTGCCGCCCGCGCTGATGCCTTATCTGGCGGCGACGCTGAAGGCCGCCGCGCATCCGGACTTCAAGCTGTTCAACCTCCAAACGACAACAAACCCTGTCACGCCGGTGGTCGTTGTTGGCGGCCCGAATGCGCGTGCAATGGGCTTCAATGACGGCCTGGGATCCATCGGTGGCGGGAATATTGCCAATGCGACACTCGGGCGCGCCCTGAAACTCTGCATGCGGAACCTTGGCGGCGGCCGGGCCGCGGACGGCACGGACCCGGCGACAATGGGTCAACCGGGAAAATACGCATTCTGCTTTGCCGAAAACGAAGATTTCACGTCATGGCCGCGCCTGCGCGCGCAAACCCGCCAGACGCCCCTGTCGGCCGCAGACGATGCGGTGACGGTGGCTGGCGTCACCGGGACCATGAACATGATTATCAAGAGCACCTCCGCCGAAGAGCTCCTGCAGATGATCGCGAGAAGCATCCGGAGCATTGGCAGCAACGACTACATGTTTGGCGGCAATCCCCTGCTCGTCCTGTGTCCCGAGCATGCGGAAATCCTGGTACGCGAGAGCGTCAGCCTGACAGCCATACAAGAGGCGCTGTTCGACCTCACGAAGATAGTGTTCTCGGCGTTCGCGCCGAAGAATCAGGAAATGATGCGGACCCCGAGATTCGATGACCTGGGAACGCTCCACCCGGATACCGAAATTCCGATGGTCAAGGAACCGGCCGATATCCTGGTCTGCGTTACCGGCGGCCCCAGCATGCATTCGACCTTTATGCCATCCTTCGGCGGGTCAGAACCGGTGTCATCTAGAGTGAGGCTTTAACGGGATCGCCCCGATGGCTTCCGTCTGTTTCTGCTTAAAGGCACGCCTTTCATAACAGCTCCGGGACCGGTCGCCCTGCTCCGGGAACCGTACGTTATTACGACCCCTTCGTCAGGGCCCCGCATGAGATCGTCAAGGCCGGCGATGTGGTGAAGGTCCGCGTCGTCGATGTCGATATCCCGCGCAAGCGCATCGCCCTGACGATGCGCAAGGAAGCCGGCGACACCGCACCGCCCCGCGCCCCGGCGCGCGACGACAGCAACAAGCCGAAACGCCGCGCCGCGCCGCCGAACCGGAAGCCGAAGAAGCAGCCGGAAAAAGCGCCGCCGCAATCCATGGGCGCGCTCGGCGCCGCCCTGGCCGACGCGCTGAAGAAGAAATAGGATTGCGGTCGCTTGCGACCCGCAGCGGACCCTGATGATTTTACAGGTTCCATGTGTCATCCATTATAATTCTCCTGGTATCGTTTCGACGGATACCCGATGTCTAAGAAGGATAATGTGATGCCAGACCAGCCAGGTGGTGACGGGTCGGCGCAACTGCGCTTCGTCAATCCATGCGGCCCGACCAGCCCGATCTCGGAAACTGGCACCGGCGTTGAATGGCCGACACATCTTGACGGCCTGGCCATAGGCTTTCTTGGCAATGGCAAGTCCAATGTCGCCGGATTCCTTGATCATTTGTCCTCTGTTCTGGCAAACCAGGGCGCCAAAACGGCCTGCAGCCTTGCCAAGGAAGGCCCGATGGCGGATTGCGGTGAACACCGTTACCGCGAGTTCCAGGACCGCTGCGACCTTGTTATCGTCGGTGTGTGCGACGGCGGAACCGCGGCATCGACAGGGGCGGTCGATGCGGCGACGCTTGCAGGCCGCGGCACGCCGGCGGTCTTGATCTGCACAGACGCCTTCGCACCGCTGGCCCGGGTTACGTTGCCTCCTGATATGGAAGGCGTGCGGATGGTTATCGTGCCCCACCCGCTATCGTCATTAACGTCGGACGAAACGGTCGCGCTCGCAACAACCGCGTTCGATGACGTGGTTTCGGCCATTACCGCCGGTCATGGCAGCCTGTCGTCGAGCGGGACCGGCAGCCGCCCGGCGGCATTGAAGCGTATCGACGATGACTTCGTGATTACAGACCCGGTGACGGACGAGGCTCAAGCGTCGGGTCTGTTATACGAGCTGGGCTTCACCGACGGGCTTCCGGTATTCGTACCCACACCGGACCGTGTCGATGCGCTTCTGGGGGCCTGGCCGCCGGAAAAGCGGCCGGCCCGGCCGCCGTTGATACAACCCCGTCGCGGGCTCGCAACCCCGTCTGCAATGGCGGCAAATGCGGTGATGACAGGATTGCCGCCCGCGCTGATGCCTTACCTGGCGGCGACGCTGGAGGCCGCAGCGCATCCG
>CAXBEC010000642.1:0-2231 GCA_963974145.1 uncultured Alphaproteobacteria bacterium
CGCTCCTGATTTCCGCAATGATTGCTGTTCCGCCTCGGAATAACCGAGCTCGCTCAATACGCTTTCACCATCCGCACCAAGGTCGGGCGCTTCCCGATAGGGCGCGCTGGCGAGCCCGCTGCGCGCCAGCGGGTTGACGAGATGGGGAATGCGCCCCTCCGTCGGATGGTCACTATAGGCGATCAGGCCACGATCCACTACGGGGGCGGATCTGACCGCCTCGTCCGGTGTATTGATGGCGCAGATCGGGATATGTTCGGCTTCCATCTTGGCCAGCAGCGAATCCCGCGTATGGGCGCGGATATATCCGGCGATAACGTCACGATAGAGGCTTTCGCGGTCGCCATGGGTGGAATGCCGGTCGGCGGGCGATTCATTCGGGTCGACCAGGTCCGGGCGCTCGATGAAATCGCAGAACTGCTTCCATGCCTTGGCTTCCAGCAGGGACACCGCCACCGGCTTGCCGTCGCCCGCGACATAGGTGCTGTAACGCGGATTGCCGCCCCAGCTCTGCATGCCGGGTTCGCCATCCTTGCCCGCCAGGCGCGCCATCGCGCCGGTGAGGACGATGTTGCACATGTAGAACAGGCAGTCGAACATCGACAGGTCGATATAGGCGCCTTCGCCGGTCTTATCGCGGCGCATGAGTGCCGCGAGGATCGCCGTCGGCGCAACCGCGCCCGCCGCGTAATCCGCGGCCTGAAAACCGGGGACGGGCGGATGCGGATCGCGGTCCAGCGTCATGCCCATCAGCCCGGTCACGGACTGAATGACAAGGTCGTGCCCCGGCACGGTCGCCATGACGCCATCCTGCCCGTAACCGGTGATCGAGCAATAGACGATTTTGTCGTTCAGCGCCCGGGCGCGCTCGTAATGCACGTCCAGGTTTTTCGGCACGCCGGTACGGAAAGATTCGACGACAACATCGGCCCCCGCGATCAGCTTGTGCGCCACCGCGCGCCCGGATTCCTGTGTCAGGTCCAGCGCGATGGACCGCTTGCCCGCATTGACGCTGTTGAAATAGACGCCGCCGGTTTCGTAATTGGGCGGGTTGTGGCGGCTGTAATCGCCGCTGCCGGGCTGTTCCACCTTGATGACATCGGCGCCCATATCGGCCAGCAGCTGTGTCGCCCAGGGCCCCGGCAACAGCCGGCTGAAATCGACGATCCGGATACCGGAAAGGGCCAGGGTCTGACCGGGGACGGGCGAGGTGCTCATGGTGAATCCTTTGTCGTGTGTTTTGGCTGTTCCTCCAATTGCTACGGCATCCGGCCGCGCGCGTAAATATGCCGCGCTATGGTTGCGGTGCTGCTCGACACAACAGGAGCCTCCAGCGATGATGTGATTGACGGATATTGCCATCGGGGAGGATGCATCATGAAAATCGCAAAGGTTGAAACGCGGCACTGCGATGCCGGCTGGCGGAACTATCATTTCGTCAAGGTGACGACGGAAAGCGGCATTGTCGGCTGGAGCGAGTTCGACGAAGGCTTCGGTTCGCCCGGCGTGTCGCAGGTGGTCGAGGCGATGGGGTCGAAGATTATCGGACAGTCGGCGAATGACCATGAGCGGCTGTTCGCGCTGATGTATGCGCTGACCCGTCCCGCCGCCGGCGGCGTGGTGGCAGAGGGGCTGGGGGCAATCGAAAACGCGCTGCTCGATGCCAAGGCGAAGGGGTTGGGCGTGCCCTGCTATCAACTTCTGGGCGGCAGGATGCGCGACCGTATCCGGGTGTACTGGTCGCATTGCGGCACCTGGCGCATCAACCATCCGAAATACTACCCGCCGCAGATCACGGACCTGGACGGGGTGAAGGCGATGGGGGAAGAGGTGCGGGAGAAAGGCTTCACCGCGCTGAAGACCAATATCTTCCTGCATGACCAGGACAAGCCGGCCGGCTGGCGGCCGGGCTTTGCCTCGCCCTTCTATCCGGAACTGAATGTCGACCGAAAGGTGCTACGCAACCTGCGCACCCATCTGGAGGCATTCCGCGACGGCGCGGGGCCGGACATCGATATCCTGCTGGACCTGAACTTCAACGCCAAGACCGAAGGCTATGTGAAGATCCTGCGCGAGATCGCCGATCTCGACATGTTCTGGATCGAGATCGACAGCTACAATGCCGAGGCGCTGGCCTATATTCGCCAGCAGAGCAACCACCCGATCAGCTCCTGCGAGACGCTATTGGGGCTTCGGGAATTCCTGCCCTATTTCAAGGCGCAGTCGATGGA
>CAXBEC010000643.1:0-2229 GCA_963974145.1 uncultured Alphaproteobacteria bacterium
CTCGCCTTTACCTCCGGCACCACCGGCACGCCCAAGGGCGTTATGCATTCGCACAACACCCTGCTGGCCAACCCGCGCGACATGGTGCGGGACTGGCACCACGACGAGAATACGGTGCTGCTGTCGCTCAGCCCGTTCAACCACCACATCGCCTGGGTGGCGCTGGGACAGATCCTGGTCTGCGGCGGCGAGCTGGTGGTCAACGACCCGCCCGCCGGGATGAAGCCGCTCGACTGGATCGTGGAGACGGGTGCGACCTATGTGATGGGCGTGCCGACCCATGCGATGGATATCCTCGCCGACCAGAAATCGCGCGGCATGGCGCGGATCGGCAATGTTTCCGTCTTCTACATGGCCGGTGCGCCGATCCCGCGCGCCACGGCGCAGGCCTTTCTCGACCAGGGTATCAAGCCGCAAAACATCTACGGCATGACCGAGAACTCATCGCACCAGTACACCTTTCCGACTGACGACCCGGACACGATCACCGCGACCTGCGGGCGTGGCGGGCCATCCTACGAAGTCCGTATCTTCAGCCAGGAAAACCCCGATGCGGAAGTGCCGCAGGGAACCGTCGGGCAGATTGGCGGTCGCGGCGCCTGCCTGATGCTGGGCTATTTCGCCAACCAGTTCGCCACCGAGGAAAGCTTCAACCGCGACGGCTGGTTCCTGTCCGGCGATCTGGGCCGCTTTGACGACAAGGGCTGCCTGGAGATTGTCGGGCGGCTGAAGGATGTCATCATCCGTGGCGGCCATAATATCCACCCGGCCAAGATCGAAGACCTGGCGATCAAGCATGCGGGCATCGCCAAGGCCGCCGCCTTTGCCGTGCCGGATGAGCGGCTGGGTGAAAAGGTCGGGCTGGCGATCATCCCCAGCGGCGACGCCCCGGACCCCCAATCAGTCCTGGCGCATCTGTATGGAGCCGGGCTGACCGTGCAGGACATGCCCGAATACTTCATCGCCATGGACGAACTGCCGCTGACCGCCAGCGGCAAGATCCTGAAACGCGAACTGGCGCAATGGGCGAAAGAGGGCAAGATTGTCCCTGACCCCGTGCGCTTCAAACGGCCCCAATAAAAAGGAAACCGATATGCCGGTCGAACTGACCTACCGCGACGAATTCGCGATCATCACCCTGAACCGTCCGGAAGCGCTGAACGCGCTCAGCTTCCAGATCCTGCGCGACATCAGCGCGGCACTGGACGAAGTCGAGACTTCCGACGCCCGCGCGCTGCTGTTCATCGGCGCCGGCGACAAGGCCTTCTGCGCCGGGGCGGATATCAAGGAATTCGCCAACCGCCCCCTCGCCCAGGCGAAACGCGACGCCGAATACGGCCAGCGCACCTTCGCCAGGCTGGACACCTTCCCGATTTCCTCCGTCGCCATCATCAACGGCTATGCCTTCGGCGGCGGGTTCGAGCTGGCCTCGGCCTGTACCTTCCGGCTGGCGACGCCGAACGCGAAGATGGGCCTGCCGGAAATCAAGCTCGGCCTGATCCCCGGCTATGGCGGCACCATCCGCCTGCCCCGGCTGATCGGCGAGGCAAGGGCGCTGGAGATCATCATGACCGGCCGCACGGTCGATGCCGAAGAAGCCGCCCGCATCGGCATGGTCAACCGCGTCGTCGAGGGCGATCCGCTGGAAGCCGGCATGGCCTATGCCCGCGAATTCACCGGCTACAGCCTGCCGGTGCTGAACCTGGCCCGCGACGCGGTGAAACGCGCCCTCGACAATCCGGTCTGGGAGGGGCTGAAGGCCGAAGCCGACCTCAACACCCTCGCCTTCCAGACCGAGGACAGTGTCGAAGGCGCCGCCGCCTTTACCGAAAAACGCAAAGCGGATTTCAGGGACCGATGAAACTCTTCAACCATATCGACGAATCCATCCGCCTCAACGATGAGGAACGTCTCCTGCTCGATGCGGTCCGCGCCCTGTCGCGCGACAGGATCGCGCCCCGCGCCGCCGACTATGACCGGAGCGGCGAATTTCCCCGGGACAATATCGACGACATCAACGCGCTGGGCCTGAACGCCATGTTCATCCCCGAAGAATACGGCGGCGCCGATATGAGCTACGCCGCCTATCTCGCCTGCGTCCGCGAAATCTCCAGCGCCTGCGCCTCGACCGGGATCATCTGGGCGACGAATTACCACGCCATGAAACCGGTCAATGATTTCGGTACCGAGGAACAGAAGAAACGCTTCCTGCCGAAGGTTGCCGACGGC
>CAXBEC010000644.1:0-2229 GCA_963974145.1 uncultured Alphaproteobacteria bacterium
CCCGTCGTGCCCGACGTGAAGGCGAGATAGACGACGCTGTCCGGATCGGGAACGGGTTCCGGATCCGCATACGGGCCCTGTGGCGTATCCAGCATTCCGGCGAAGGGTGCCGCCGGTTTCTGCGTATCCTCCAGCGGCGGCAGCGCGTAAACATGGCGCAACGACTCCAGTCGGCCCAGTGTCGCAGCAGCATTTCCCGCATGCGCATCCGCGCCATACCCTTCCTGGATGATCAAGGCAGCGGCGCGCATCCGGCACAACAGGTCGGCGACGTCCGCCACCGTGTGATCCCGATGCAGGGACGGACACAGCACATAGCCATTGCGCGAACAGGCCAGCAGGGCGATGGCGACTTCCAGCCGGCCGGGCAACCAGACAGCCACACGCTGCCCGCGGCGCAATCCGCGACGGTGCAGATCCGCCGCCAGCGTATCCGCCGCCGCCACGAGGTCCCGGTAAGACACGCGCCGGTGCCGGTCGCGGAACGCCGGTGCGTCCGGGTTTCGTGCCGCGTGTCCATGCGCCAGGCCGTATATGGTATCGCCCCGCCAAAACCCGGCGGCATAGTATTCCTGCACCCGTTCGGGGCTGAGCAGTGTCAGAATATTATT
The DNA here is from genome assembly GCA_963974145.1 of uncultured Alphaproteobacteria bacterium. Taxonomy (GTDB): domain Bacteria; phylum Pseudomonadota; class Alphaproteobacteria; order UBA8366; genus MarineAlpha4-Bin1. The sequence goes on from CAXBEC010000644.1 coordinate 612, forward strand.
CATCAATCGTTCACGCGTATCTGGCATTCATTCTGCAGAAACCGACTATCGCGGCCCGTGGGCCGAAGCTCAATGGTTTTGACCTGATAAACCCAAAGGTCTAAGTCTGGAGCGATACTGTACAGGTCCGAAAAATGAGTCTTGCTCCCGTTGCCGCGCTGTTGCTCAGCGTCTTCATCCTTCTCGTCGGAAACGGTCTGCAGGGGACAATTCTGCCAATTCGCGCCGATATCGAGGGGTTTTCGGCATTTGAAATCGGCGGGATCGGCGCCGCATATTATCTTGGCTTCACGATCGGCTGCGTCGCCGGACCGTATGCCATCAAACGGGTCGGCCATATCCGCGCCTTTGCGGCGCTGGCGGCCATCGCGGCCGCTTCATCGATGCTGCACGCGCTCATGGTTTCGCCGTTCCCCTGGTATGTCTTCCGCTGCCTGACCGGTGTCTGTTTCGCCGGCCTGTACATGATTATCGAAAGCTGGCTGAACGAACACAGCACCAACGAAAACCGGGGCCATGTGCTGTCGATATACCAGTGCGTCAACCTGACGGCGATCACCGCCGGACAGTTCCTGCTGAATGCCTCCAGCCCGGGCGGTTTCGAACTCTTCGCCATTATCACTGTGCTGATCGCGATAGGGCTGGTTCCCGTGGCGCTGACCACCGCAACCGCGCCACGGCCGATCCAGCAAACCCGCCTGCGGATCGGCTGGCTGTACGGCATTTCGCCGGTTGCGGTGCTGGGGTGTCTCGCGGTTGGCCTGGCAAACGGCGCGTTCTGGGGGCTGGCCCCGGTTTTTGCCCGGCTGAACGACATGGCGGTTTCGGAGATCGCGGTTTTCATGGCGGTTACCATCATCGGTGGCGCCATTTTGCAGTTCCCGCTGGGACGGATATCGGACCATTATGACCGCCGTTACGTCCTGATAGTCGCCTGCCTGGCATGCGCCATGGCCGGGTTGGGGCTGGCGCTGCTGAGCGACGGCTCGCACACCGTGATGCTGGTCCTGGCGTTTCTTTTCGGCGGCTTTGCCTTCCCGATATATGCGCTCAGCATCGCACACGCCAATGATCTGGTCGAACCGGATGACAGGGTCAATGTCAGCAGCGGGTTGCTGTTGATATTCGGCCTCGGCGCCGTGATCGGGCCGGTGATCGCATCGGCTGTCATGGAGGTCGCCTCCCATCGCGCGCTGTTCTATTTCACGGCGGGGGTTCACATTTTCACGGCGGCCTTTGCCTTTTACCGCACCACCCGGCGCCATGCCCCGGCAGCGGCGGAGCGCGACGATTTCGTCCTCGTCAATGTTTCATCGCCTGCCGTCTTCGGAATCGACCCGCGGACACCGGAAACCCCGCACGGCCCGCACGTCGAACCCGGTACGGAAGGCGACGTCACGGACACCAACCCGTAACGCCGCCCCGGGTCGCATCAGGCCGCGCATGCCTCGCGGATTGCCGCGACATGCCGGTGATCCGTGCCGCAGCAGCCGCCGAGAATATTGGCGTGCGGGAGGATTTCCAGCAGGTTGCGGTACTGCTGCCCCAACTCCTGCGGGTTGCCCGCATCCAGTTCTTCCGCGCCGTCCAGTTCCGCATGGCTCATCGTTGAGGCGTT
>CAXBEC010000645.1:0-2228 GCA_963974145.1 uncultured Alphaproteobacteria bacterium
GAGAGGGTTATTGCAGAAAGATGTACTTGGCCGTTTTTTCTCCCTCTCCGCCCCTCGGGGGGAGAGGGACGGGGAGAGGTGGGGCGGCGCAGCCGTCAGCGGTGAAACCTGGGATGACAATCGAGGCCAATGAATGCCGATCTTTCGCACGTTTCGCCGGGACACCTCCTCACCCTGCCTGAATCCCCTTTTTCGGGGATTCAGCCTCTCAAGGAGGAGAGGGTTCTAAATGAGAAGGCGCCGAGGCCAATCGATGCCGATCAATGCCAATTATTCCGCATGGTTTCGCCCCGGCGACGGCGGCGCCTCAGACCGAGCGCACCACGTGGCGGCCGACGATGTTGCGCTGGATCTGGTTGGTGCCCTCGATGATCTGCAGCACCTTGGCGTCGCGGAAATAGCGTTCGATGGGGTTTTCCCGGGCGATACCGGCGGAGCCAAAGAGCTGCACCGCGTCGGTCGCGACCTTCATCGCGGTATCCGTGGCGAAGCATTTGGACATTGCGGCAATCGGCGCCAGCGCCGCACCCGACACGCCCGCATCGGCCATCGCCGCCGCCTTGTAGACCAGATGCCGTGCCGCTTCGGTCTGGATCGCCATATCGGCCAGCATCCAGCGCACGCCCTGGAAATCGGCGATGGGCTGGCCGAAGGCCTCGCGTTCCTTCACGTAGCGGGCGGCCAGGTCGGTCGCGCCCTGCGCCAGCCCGATGCCGCGCGCGCCGATCATCGGGCGGCCCTTGTTGAAGGCTTCCATGACCAGCTTGAAGCCTTCATCCTCGCTGCCGATGCGGTTTTCTTCGGGCACGAAGGCATTGTTGAAATGCAGCGCCGAGGAGGGCACGCCGCGCGCGCCGAGCTTGTCTTCCTTGCGGCCGATTTCCAGCCCCGGCGTGTCCGTATCGACGATGAAGATGCTGATGCCGCCATGGCGCTTGGCCGGGTCGGTCTTGGCCGCCACCAGAATGAAATCGGCCACCGCCGCATTGGTGCAGTAGATCTTGTTGCCGGTCAGCGCATAGCCGCCCTCGCGGCGGTCGGCCCTTGTGGCGATGCCCGCGACATCGGAGCCCGCGCCCGGTTCGGTGACGGAGATCGCCGCGCGCATTTCGCCCGAGGCGAGCGGCGGCAGGTATCGCTGTTTCTGGTCCGCCGTGCCGCCGGCGAGGATCGCGCCGAACGGGGCCCATTGCACCATCAGCAGATAGGCGGTGTTGTAGCAGACCCGGCCGAATTCCTCGATCGCGAGGCAGGCCGACAGGATGCTGCCGGTGCCGCCATACTCGGTCGGAAACGGCAGGGCGAAGAGGCCGAGCTCGCGCAGCAGCTCGAACATGTCCTGCGGGTAATCGCCGGTCCGGTCGATATCGGCGGCGCGCGGGGCGACCCGGTTGCGCGCCACCGCCTGGATGGTTTCGCGCAGCATCTGCTGCTCGTCGGTCAGCCCGTACTGTTCGACCGTCGCCTCCCCCGCCCCGGCCATGATCAGCCCTGCCAGCCGACGGCTTTGTCGGCCAGCAGCCCTTCGATCTCGGCTTCCGAAAAGCCCCAGGATGCGAGCCCGTCGCGCGTGCCGGAACCGACCTCCTGCGGCGGGAACTGCACGGATGAAGGCGTGCGGCTGAATTTCGGCGCCGGGCCCGGCTGGGCGATGCCGTCCAGTTCGACGAAGCTGCCGCGCGCCTGGTTGTGCGAATACTGCGCGGCTTCCTCGAAATTCAGCACCGGGGCGAAGCAGATATCGGTGCCTTCCATGATCGCGCACCATTCGTCGCGGGTCTTCTGCGCGAAGATGCCCTCGAATTTTCGCGACATTTCCGGCCAGGTGGAGCGGTCCATCTGCGGCGGCAGATCCTTTGCGTCCAGCCCGATGGCGTCGAGCAGCATCGCGTAGAACTTGGCTTCGATGGAGGCGATGGAAACGAACCTGTCGTCCTTCGTGCGGTAGCAGCGATAGAAATGGGCGCCGCCATCGGTGAAGTTGGCGCCGCGTTCATGCACCCAGTTGCCGCTGGACACCAGCCCGTAATGGCCCATGCCGAGATAGGCGGAGCCTTCGACCATGGACACATCGACCGTCTGCCCCTTGCCCGAAGCGCGCGCTTCGAGCACCGCCGACAGGATGCCGACCGCGAGGAACATCGCCCCGCCGCCCATGTCGGCCACCACGTTGAGCGGCGGCAGGGGCAGTTCGGGCGAGCCTATGGCGTGCAGCACGCCGGTGATCG
>CAXBEC010000646.1:0-2225 GCA_963974145.1 uncultured Alphaproteobacteria bacterium
CATAGACCATGCCGTTGATCGAACTGGTGCCGCCCAGCACCTTGCCGCGTGGCAGGAAGTATTTCTGACCGTGGCAATATTCTTCCGGCTGCGATTCGAAGCACCAGTTGACGGCCGGGTTATCGATGTTCCTGCCATAGCCCAGCGGGACATGGATCCAGAAATTTTTGTCTTCCGGCCCGGCTTCCAGCAGCAAAACGCGATTTTTCGGGTCGGCGCTCAGCCGGTTCGCGAGCACGCAGCCCGCCGAACCGGCGCCGACGATAATGTAATCATAGGCCATGCAATGTGCCTATGCCGCTGCGAGGATCATGTCGGCGGCTTTCTCCGCGATCATGATGGTCGGCGCATTGGTATTGCCGCAAATGACATTCGGCATCACCGAGGCGTCGACGACATACAGCCCTTCCATGCCGTGGACCTTCAGGCCGGGATCTACCACGGCCATGGAGTCGATGCCCATCTTGCAGGTGCTGGCCGGATGCCAGTTTGAGGCGCCGTCGTTGCGCGCATATTCGAGCAGCGCCGCATCGTCGCCGGCGTCCCTGCCGGGGGTCAGTTCGTAATCGTAATGCGGTTCGAACACTTTGGTTTCCATCATGCGCCGCGCCATCTTCATGCCGGCGATGGTGGTCTGGCGGTCGTTTTCGGTGCTGAGCATATTGTGCCAGATCGACGGCTGCGCCCGAAAATCCGGCGATTTCGCGTGAACATAGCCGCGGCTTTCCAGCCGCAGCATGGTAACCCCGATGGTCACGCCGGGTTCCGGGTCCAGCCGGCGGTCCTGGATTGACTGATAGGTGCCGGGCAGAATCTGGAACTGCACGTCCGGGGAGGCGAGTTCGTTCCGCGTGCGCACGAAGGCGCCGATCGGCAGCGTCGGCATGGACAGCACGCCGCGCTTGCGCAGGAAATAATCGATCCCTTCGCGCAGCGCGCGCAGCCCCCGCACCCGGTCGTTGAAGGTCAGCGCGCCCTTGGTCCGCCAGCGCATGCGCACGCAGTAATGGTCCTGCAGGTTCTCCCCGACGCCCGGCAGGTCGTGGACGACGGAAATGCCAAGGTCCCGCAGGCGCTCCGGGCTGCCGACGCCGGACAGTTCCAGGATCTGCGGCGAGGCAAAGGCCCCGCCCGACAGGATCACGCCACCGCCGGCCCTTGCCTCGCGGTCCTGGCCGCGCTGGTCGTATTGCACGCCAACGGCTTTCTTGCCTTCGAAGATCACCCGCTTCACGGTCGCTTCCGGCTGGATATCCAGGTTGGGTCGGGACCGCGCCGGATTCAGATAGGCCACCGCCGTGCTGCAGCGCTTGCCGTTGCGGATCGTCGCCTGGTGATAGCCGATGCCTTCCTGCACGCGGCCGTTGATGTCTTCGTTATAGGGGATACCGGATTCGACCCCGGCCTTGATGATCGCCTCGCAGATATCGGCTTTCTCGTTGACGTCGGAGACGCTGAGCGGACCGCCGACGCCGTGGATGTCGCTTTCGCCGCGCTCGTTGTCCTCGGCCTTGCGGAAATAGGGCAGGACCTCGTCATCCGACCAGCCGCGGCAGCCCATCTGCGCCCAGGTGTCGAAATCCTCGACCTGACCGCGGACATAGACCATGCCGTTGATCGAACTGGACCCGCCCAGCACCTTGCCGCGCGGCAGGAAGTATTTCTTGCCGTGATTGTATTCTTCCGGTTCGGATTCCAGGCACCAGTTCACATCCGGGTTGTTGACGTTCTTGCCGTAACCCAGCGGGATGTGAATCCAGAAATTCCTGTCTTCCGGCCCGGCTTCCAGCAGCAGCACCCGGTTCTTCGGGTCGGCGCTCAGCCGGTTGGCCATCACACAGCCGGCGGACCCCGCCCCGATAATAATGTAATCGTAGTCCATCGCCGCAATCCTCCCAGATGCTACCGGCGCCGGTTTTCCCGGCATTGTCGTAAGGGAGAAGGCTAGAGCAATTCAGCGTAGCCCGGCAAGCGCCGCTTCCAGCCGGGCCATATCGATAGCGTTGCCCGGCACACCGAACCGGAGCCATTGCGGGTTGTATTCGAAGGCACGGACGAAGATGCCTGACGCGCCCAGCAGCTGGAATACGTCCGGGGCATGAGCATCATCGACCAACCGAAACAGGTCTGTGCCGCCGGCAACGCGCAATCCTGCGCCGGACAGAATGCCATCCAATGCCATGCAGCGCTCGGCAAGCTGCGCGCGTGTGGCCGCGATCCAGTCT
>CAXBEC010000647.1:0-2223 GCA_963974145.1 uncultured Alphaproteobacteria bacterium
GCGGAAGGTCGTGTTCATCGCATCGTAGAGAACCAGATTGCCGGACAGGCTTTTGCCGAGGCCGAGAAGTTCCTTCAGGATTTCGCTGGATTGCATCGTACCGATAACCCCGGCAATGGCGCCGAAGATACCCGCGGTTTCGCAACGCGGCGTCGTGCCGGGCGGCGGCGGGCTGGGAAACAGGCAGCGATAGCAGGGGTTTTCGCCGCCGAGATGCGACTTGAAGACCGACAGCTGCCCTTCGAATCGAAGGAGTGCCCCGGCGACCAGCGTCTTGCCGCCCATGTGACAGGCGTCGTTCAGGAGATAGCGGGTATTGAAATTGTCGCTGCCATCGGCGACCAGGTCGTAATCCGCGATCAGATCCGCCACATTTTCCGGACCCAGCCGCATATTGTGCTCATGCACCTCGATCTCCGGATTGATCCGGTGGATCGTTTCCCGCGCGCTCCTGACCTTGGCGGTGCCGACACTGTCCGTGTGATGGATGACTTGGCGCTGCAGGTTCGAAATATCGACGTCGTCATCATCGATAATGCCGAGCGTACCAACGCCGGCTGCGGCAAGATACAGCAGCAGCGGCGACCCGAGCCCGCCGGCGCCGACCACCAGGACTTTCGATTGCAGCAGCTTCAGCTGCCCTTCCTCGCCGACTTCATCAAGGATGATATGCCGGGCGTAGCGATGCAGTTGTTCGTCGGTGATTTCGGTATGTGTAACCATGTCAGACGCCATCGAATAAGGGGGTGGAAAGGTAGCGTTCGGCAAATGATGGAATAATGACAAGGATCCGTTTGCCTTCCATGTCCGGCCGGGCCGCGATTTCCAGTGCAGCCGCGACGGCGGCGCCCGATGAAATACCGACAGGCAACCCTTCCAGGCTGGCCAACCGGCGTGCGGTCCGGAACGCGGTTTCATTGGCGATGGAAATGACTTCGTCGATCAGGGAGGTGTCGAGGTTGCCTGGGACAAAACCCGCGCCGATACCCTGGATCTTGTGCGGGCCCGGGATACCGCCGGAAAGCACGGGACTGTCTTCAGGTTCCACCGCGATGAGACGGAAATCCGGATTGCGTTCTTTCAGTAACCCGGCGCAACCGGTGACCGTGCCACCGGTGCCGACGCCGGCGACCATGACGTCCAGCTGTCCGCCGGTGTCGCGCCAGATTTCTTCGGCCGTTGTCGTCCGGTGGATTTCCGGGTTGGCGGGGTTGTCAAACTGCTGCGGAATGACGGCGTCGCCGATTTCCGCTTTCAGGGCAATGGCGCGGTCGATGGCCCCTGTCATGCCCCGATTGGCCGGTGTCAGTTCGATTTCAGCGCCCAGGATCAACAGCATCTTGCGCCGCTCCAGCGACATCGACTCCGGCATGATCAGGATGAGCCGATATCCTTTCGCCGCGCAGACAAAGGCGAGCGCAATTCCGGTATTGCCGGATGTCGGCTCGACGATCGTGGTGTTGGGTCCGATATCGCCGGCTTTTTCCATGGCCTCGATCATCGAGAACCCGATGCGATCCTTGACCGAGCCCATGGGATTGAAGAATTCGAGTTTTGCCAGCAATTCGACCGGTACGCCGGCTTCCGCCGCCATGCGAGAAAGCCGCACGATGGGAGTCGCCCCGATCGTATCCAGAATGCTGTCGTAGATCCGGCCGCGAAATTCCATTTCCGCCCTGTCAGTATGAGTTAATTTAGAGAGGCCCCGGCAACCATTAGATCATGAAATCGAACAGCTCCGAAGCATTGCACTGCACGCCTGCCGCCCGGGCGCGCGTGCACAGGTCTTCGATGCTGACTTCGTCCAGCTGCTTCATTGCCGTTTCCTGCAACTCGAGCCAGAGCGGATGCAACACGGCCTGTCCAAGTTCGGAACCCACCGGCTCCTCCAGCGGATCGGTGGTGCCTTCCATCTGATCGACGATGCGCGTGATTTCGCCGAGTGAGATGCGTCGCCGTTCACGCGACAGCCGGTAACCGCCGCGCGGCCCGCGCACACCAGACAGGATTTCCGCCTTGACCAGATTCTGCAGTACCTGTTCCAGATACCGGCGCGGGATTCCCTGCCGCTGCGCAATTTCCTTGCTTTGTACCGGTGTCTCCGCCGCGTTGTACGCAATGTCGACAACCGCATCGATGGCAAAAATCAGTTTCTTCGTCAGACGTAGCATCGTTCTCAGTCTTTCCCCGTACCTGTCGATCCATATCCGCCGGCACCGCGCG